>QQUJ01000023.1 GCA_008501635.1 Pseudomonadota bacterium | reverse complement strand
ATGCCTTGTTTGTACTGAGTGCATTGACCAATCTGTACCTGGCGCGGCGACGATTGCGATGCCCGACATAGGATTGGTGCGCCTGATAAACCGCAACGGCGCACAAAACGGCTAGAAAACGGCCCATATTGAGCCGAATACTGCCTGCAAACGCTCCTTATGATGAAAAACACAAACATATTGAATCGGCCGTGCTGGTTTGCATCACTTATTCAGACGTTCCATAGGTTCTAGAACCTCCGGTAAGCGGTATCCGCTCACGGGTGGCCGGAGGCTCGCGCTACGGTGGAAAAGGGCGGATTGATACGGGCGGGGGTTCCCGGGTTTCCCACGTTCACGAAGGAAGGGCTCAGACCGTCTCCTGGAGGTCGTACGCCTCGAGTGCTTCATGCAGCGTCAGCCAGCGCTGCTCGGCGGTCGCGATATCGCGTTCAAGCTGCGCCTGGGTCATCAGGGTTCTTTTCAGCGCGTCCTTGCTGTTCTCGCCATACAGATCGGGGTCGGCGAGGAGTTTTTCGAGCTCTTTTTTCTCGTGGCTCAGGCGTTCCAGATCACGCTCGAGCTTGTGAATTTCATTGAGCAGGGGTTTGCGTCGCTGACGCAGCTCGGCGGCGTCGCGACGCAGAGCTTTGCGGTTTGTTGCACTGTTGTCTCCGGTTGCCTCTGCCGTTCGCGGAGCTTCGATTTTGGCCTGCTCGGTGGTCACCCAACGGCGGTAGTCCTCGAGATCGCCGTCGAACGGATGGGCGTTGCCCGAGTGTACAAGAACAAACTCGTCGGTGGTGGCGCGCAGCAGATGACGATCGTGCGAGACCAGAACCAGTGCTCCCTGGTAGTTCTGGAGTGCGCGATTGAGCGCGTGGCGCATCTCCAGATCCAGGTGATTGGTTGGTTCGTCGAGCAACAGCAGATTGGGCGCCTGCCAGGCGATCAGCGCCAAGACCAGGCGCGCCTTTTCCCCGCCTGAGAACGTGCCGCACGGCTCGGTGAGCCGATCACCGCGGAAGTCGAAGCCACCCAGATAGTCGCGCAGCGACTGCTCGCTCTGATCGGGTGCGATACGTTGCAGCGCTCGGAAGGGGCTCTCGTCGGCCGGCAGTTGTTCCAGTTGATGTTGTGCGAAGTAACCGACACGCAGCTTTTTCGCCGGCAGCACCTCGCCACTCAGAGGCTGCAGATCGCCGGCCAGCAACTTGACCAAGGTCGATTTGCCGGCGCCGTTGCGCCCCAGCAAGCCGAGCCGCTGCCCGGGTTGCAGGGTGAGATTCAAGTCTCTGATCACCGGTGCTTCAGGTCGATAACCGACGCTGGCATGCTCGATTTTCAACAACGGGGAAGGGAGTTCCCCCGATTCGCGAAACGCAAAATGAAACGGCGAGTCGATATGCGCCGCTTCGATACGCTCGAGGCGCTCCAGGGTTTTGAGTCGACTCTGCGCCTGGCGCGCCTTCGTGGCCTTGGCGCGAAACCGATCGACGAACGTCTGAATGTGTTTGATCTCGCGCTGTTGTTTCTCGTACAGCGCCTGGTGTTGCATGAGCTGTTCGCAGCGCTGCCGTTCAAATTCGGAGTAGTTGCCCTTGTAGAGACGCAGACGCTGCGCTTCGATGTGCACCACGTGGGTCACGATGCGATCCAGAAAATCCCGATCGTGGGAAATGAGCAGCAGGGTTCCGGAGTAGCTGTTGAGCCAATCCTCGAGCCAGATTACGGCATCGAGATCCAGATGATTGGTCGGTTCATCGAGCAGCAGGAGATCCGAAGGACACATCAACGCCTGAGCAAGATTCAGTCGCATGCGCCAGCCGCCTGAGAAATCCTTCACCGGGCGCTGCAAATCCGGCTGTGCAAAACCTAAACCGTTCAGCAGCCGCGCTGCGCGGGCCTGTGCCGTATAACCTCCCAGCACTTCATAGTCGTGATGGAGGTGCGCGAGAAGCTCGCCGTCGTTGGCGCGCTCCGCGGCCAGCAGTGCCGTTTCAGTTTTCCGCAGCACGCTGTCGCCATCGATGACGTACTCGAGCGCGCCGCGCGCAAGGGCCGGCGTTTCCTGCGCAACATGTGCGATACGCACGTCGGCTGGCAGCGTGCAGTCACCGCGATCGGCGTGCAATTCACCACGGATCAGGGCCAGGAGACTCGATTTCCCGGTACCGTTGCGACCCGTTATCCCGATCTTCTGACCGGCATAGAGCGTCAGGTTGACCGCTTCGAACAGGCAGCGCGGCCCGCGATAGAGAGCGATGTCAGAGAGTGTCAGCATAAGGTGGGCGACAAGCGCAGCGCTCGACTGTCAAAACGGCATTGAGAGTGGGCTGTCAGTCGCGGAAGTTGATGTACTGCAGCGGCAGCTCGAGTTTTGCGCCGCGTAGCAGCGTAATCACCTCCTGCAGGTCATCACGCTTCTTGCCGGTGACGCGCACCTGTTCGCCCTGTATCTGGGCCTGGACCTTAAGCTTGGAATCCTTGATCAGCTTGACGATCTTGCGGGCGAGGTCCTTGTCGACACCCTGGCGCACCTTGACGAGTTGCCGCGCCTCCTTTCCGCTCATGACGATCTCGCCCATTTCCAGGCAGCCCAGATCGATTCCGCGCGCAGCCAGTTTTTTCTGCAATACATCATCCACCTGCTTCACCTGAAACTCGGCGTCGGCGATCAGCGTCAGCTCAAAAGCGTTGCGATCCACCCGGGCGCTGCTGCCCTTGAAGTCGAAACGGTTGCCGATTTCGCGATTGGCCTGGTCAATCGCGTTGGTCAATTCGTGCTCGTCGATCTCCGATACGACATCGAATGAGGGCATGCCGATGGTTCTCCTGTGCGGTTTGCGGGCTTGGGATTTTACGCAGGGCAGGGGGGTTTTGCGAGGCGTGTTTCCCTATGGCCAAGCACCTGAATAACGGCTATCTGGAAATGTCCGGCTGGAAAAATGGAAGAATCGATTACGGTTTTGTGACAAAGATCAACAATAGTCGAGTGAATTATTCGATAATTGAGTTGCTGGATCAGTAATTTAGGGCTAGCCTCTTCCGGTAAGTTGAGATAAACCTTGCCCAACTTAGGGGAAATAAAGGCTTTTTCCTTGGCGTGGCAGGGAGGTTTGTAAGCTAGGAGAGCACCGATTCGCTAAGAGGAATGCCCGCCCGTTACACCAGAAAGGGGTTCGGCATGATCAGTTTCATCATCGTTACCGGCTGCATCGGTTTCGGCATCTTTATAGGCATGGTGTTGTCGGCGGCATTTTCGACCGACACCGGGCAGCAGGTGCCGCAGATCGCACAGGTGCTTCCTACCAAGCAGTGTTACGAATGCCATCGTTACAGTGAGAGGCTCGATAGAGCCGTTTGATAGTTTCAGTTCTGCCCTCCTCCTCATGCCGGTGAAACAAGCCGGCATCTTTCTGCGCCATTCCTTAAGGAACCTCTGATCAGGTCGTGTTCAGTGATTCTGTTGCCCGGAAGCGGCGATTTCGATGTTGAAAAGCTTGGCAATAGCGGGTTATTAGCTGCACTTTCCGCCTTGAACTTGCCGCTTCTGAACAACACTCTCCTCTAAACAGGCTTAATCAGAGCTTCCCTAAGCTATTTCTCGCACATCACCCGCGCGGTGTCGTTACCGACGGTGCCATTGGCGTAGCGTGAATAGCGCTCGATGTAGAACTCGACCGGGTTGGCCAACTCGCTGACCGCCGGAAGGTCCGCCATCTTCTTCAGCCAGAGCCCGTGTTGGCGGCACGATGGCGGGATTGCGAATGCCCGATAATGAGCCAGTACGCAGAAGCGCTCAAAAAAGGGATAGAAGGCGAAATCCACCAGGCCGGGTTGCGTGCCCATCCAATAGGGCTGCGCATGGGCCAGGCCTTGCGTCTCCATGTATAGAAGCGTCTGAGTGAGTCGCTCGGAAAGGTTGTCCTGCTCTTCTCCAGCCTGAGCCAGCAGCAGCTTGTAGTACAGGGGTACGAACTGGTTGTTGGCGTAATCGATCCAGATGCGAGCCCGAGCGCGCTCGCCAGGTGTAGCCGGCATCAGCGCGGGCGTGGGAAAACGCTCTTCCAGGTACTCGTTGATTATGGTCGATTCCCAAATGAGGTTCCCCTCGTGGGCCAGTAATGGCACTTTGCCAGAGGGCGAGATTTCACGAAAGTCGGCAGGAGGATTGTCGAGGTCGATCTCGTTGATCTCGAAGTCGAGACCCTTGGTCCTCAACACCAAACGGGTACGCTGGGCAAAGGGGCAAACCTGCGCACTGTAGAGTTGTAGCGGTTTCGCGGTGAGGCGCATGGCGGCAAGTAATCGTTAAGCAGGTGCACTAAAGATTAGCAAATGGGGCTTGGTATACTGCATCCTCATCGATTTGAGATCTGCTAAAGAGGGGCGCGACGTGGCACTGATGGGTTTGGATTGGGTAACAGGCGTGGTGTTGCTGCTGGGCGGCGCGCTGCTGGGCGGGTTTCTGGTCCGCATCTTTGGCGCCGAAAGTGGGCGCGAGAAGCAGCTGCAGCAGGAGTTGGAGAAGACCAGGAAGGAATTCAGCGATTACAAGGGCGAGGTTGCCGACCATTTCCGCGATACGGCGGAAGCGGTCAATGCGATGACCGAGAGCTACCGCCAGGTCTATGACAAGCTGCGCGTGGGTGCGTCGCGGTTGTGCGGCGAGGGTGGGCAACTGCTCGATCTGAAGCCGGCTCCGTTGCTTGAAGAGGGCGACCCTGAATCCACGACCGAAACTCCCGAGGCCGGTTCGCGCGAGGGTGATCCAGGCTTGGAGCAGGTCGATGAGAACGCCGCGGGCACGGCTGGGGAGGCTACCACGGTAACCGCCCCCGAGGAGCGCCAACCTGCTGAATCTGAAGAGGCTCCCGAGGTCTCCGCCGACACCGAGAGCGAGCAGCCGGCGCCGGAAGAACCGCGCGCCCCCCTCGACTATGCGGCTGAGAGCGAGGAGGAAGATCGCGACAAGACGCTGCACTGAGACCGTTCCACCCGTGGACACCACAACGCTTCAGGCCTTCGTAGGACGTGAATGGGACACCGGGATCACGCCCCGGTTGATGGACTACATCCGCATTCCCAACAAGTCGCCCCATTTCGATCCCCGTTGGGAGGAGAACGGTCACATGGAGGCCGCTGTGCAGCTGGCCGCCGATTGGTGTCGCAGCCAACCCATCGCCGGCATGCAGGTGGAGGTGGCGCGGCTCGAGGGGCGTACCCCGCTGTTGCTGGTGGAGGTGCCCGGCAGGGCTGACGGCTGTGTGCTGCTCTACGGGCATCTCGACAAACAACCGGAGATGGGCGAATGGCGGGAGGATCTTGGTCCTTGGCTGCCGGTACTGGAGGGCGATCGACTTTACGGGCGAGGCGGTGCCGATGATGGCTATGCCGTCTTCGCCTCGCTGCTGGCGATTCGCGCGTTGCGTGAGCAGGGCATCCCCCATGCCCGTTGCGTACTGCTCATCGAGTGCTGCGAGGAGAGCGGCAGTTACGATCTTCCCCATTACATTACGGCGCTAAGTGAGCGTCTCGGGCAGCCGGATCTGGTGATCTGCCTCGATTCGGGCTGCGGCAACTACGACCAGCTTTGGCTCACCACGTCGCTGCGTGGCGCCGTTTCGGGCGATCTCAGTGTGAGTATCCTGCGCGAGGGGGTCCACTCGGGCGACGCCAGTGGCATCGTGCCTTCCAGTTTTCGCATCGCGAGGCGACTTTTGAGCCGTCTGGAAGACGAAGCGTCGGGCGACATCCTCCCCGAATTCTGCCGCGTGCCCATCCCGGCGCCGCGTCGGCAACAGGCGCAGCACGCCGCCGAAGTGTTGGGCAGTTCGATCTTCGAGCGCTTTCCCTTCGAAACCGGCGCGCTGCCGCTCAGCGAGGATCCTGCCGAGCTGATCCTTAATCGCACCTGGCGGCCCGCGCTGTCGGTGACCGGGGCTGACGGGCTTCCCGCGCTGGTCTCGGCGGGTAACACGCTGCGTCCTTACACAGCGCTGCGTCTGTCGCTGCGTCTGCCGCCGCGTGTTGACGCTGCGGAGGTGCTGGAGCGCCTCGGGTCGCTGCTGCTCGACCAGGTGCCCTACCGCGCCAGGGTCAGTTTCGAGCCTGGCATGGTCGCGGACGGCTGGGAGGCGCCGGAGCTGGCGCCCTGGTTGGAAGAATCGTTGCAGCAGGCCTCCCAGGCCTGCTTCGGCAAGGAAGCGGTGTACATGGGCGAGGGTGGCACCATCCCCTTCATGGCCATGTTGGGCGAGCGGTTCCCCGCTGCCCAGTTCGTTATCACCGGTGTGCTGGGCCCCCAGGCCAACGCCCACGGCCCCAACGAGTTTCTGCATATTCCCACCGCCAAACGACTTACCTGTTGCGTGGCGCGGTTGATTGCGGATCACGCCAATCAAAGCCCTGATGCTGCGCAGTGATGGGCAGCAATCGGAGCGTGGGTTGAACTATCCGGCGCCACTTTCCAGCTTCTCTTTCTCGCGCCAGTATTGGTCATAGCCGACGCCGTAGCGATCCATGCACTCCTGCTGTTGCGAAGCGGGCAATTTAAGGCACTCGTTTCTGCTGCCGGCCTTGAAGCCCCCATATAGCCGCCGGTTGCTGCACGCGATTGTAGAAGTCGCGCAATCGACAAGCGCTAGTAGCACTGTCTGCCTAATTCCTGGTCTCTTCTGGCGCATACGCTAGCGCGATAGTCAGCCGCAGCGAGTGCGGATTCAGAACAATCCCCTCACCAGGGACGTTTCGCGCATCCGGCGTTTTCGTCCATCAATGCCGATATATCACGCCAATAGCCTATCGTGCGCAATCCAAAAAGTAACAAGCTAACGTGCCTGACAGGCGCGCATCCAACGCTGATCGACGCGATTGCTGTCGGCCGCTGTGATGGGCACAAGCCGTGCCTGTACGCAGCCGCTCGGGCAGACATCGTTGTGGTTGAAGTCCAGGGTCTCGCTGATCAGTTCGAGGCCGGTGCGCCCTCCGTAGATTCGCGTGCGCTGGTCGAGCGTGCGCCCGGCCGGCGTTCGCACCCGAAGTATCACATCGAGCGTGGTGGTATTGCGTTCACCGGGCCAGTCGTAAACCAAGGTGACACGCCCTTGAGTCTGCTCGCTGGTCTCTGTGCACCAAGTATCGAACGGAACCGAGTAAACACTCAGGCTACCGCGCTGGACCCGGTTGCGAGGTTTGGCTGCCTGCTCTATCGCCCGCTTCTGCTTCTTGGGCATGGCTTCTTTCTGTAAATCTCGCTTGAGATTGGGATTGATGGTGTTCGGCCCGATCTTGCTGGGCGGGATGGCGATCTGCGCCATGGTGCTGCAGGCAAATAAGCTCATCGCGATTGCGGTTGTAAACTGCTTGATGTTCATGGCCACCTCCATGGTTTGACTGAACAGGGCGCTAACACTCAATCGGTTGATTCCGACAGGCCCGATTGCTACTTTTCCTGCTGAGTAGTCCCTGAGTGAGATCGAGACAACTCGACACGACGATATGAACAGCTAGGGGTCTGCATGTTGGGTCGGCTACGCGATCTCATCGGTTCAACGGATCCTGGGCGATGCTTGCCTGAAGCCGAACTACTGCACCCTTGCCACGGCGACCACGTAGTTCTTGCCATAATGTTTGGGCACTTGGGGCAGGTGGTGTAGAAGCAGCGGGTCTTTTCCATCCGCTTCCCCTGACCATGAACAAGCTCCTCCATCTGCTTCTCCTATTTGGGTACATCCCTGTAAGGGCCTTCGAAAACCTTGGTCAGAAAGTCGCCGCTCAGGCGGACCATCTCCTGGCCGGGCACCTCCTTGGTTGGTGTTTACCCTTCCAGGCCGAGGGGTCGGGCGAAAGCACGATGAGCTGATCGGTGCTGTGCGCGCCGGCCTGCTCGATGGCGGCAAAGGTCTTGGGAAATACCGAGCCCATGTTGAGGGGGATATGAAACGGGCAGCGGTTGCTGGCCTCGACGAATAATTTGTCCTTGAAATGCAATTCCTGAGCGTCCCAATCCTCATGCTTGAAGCGCGGGCAACAGCCGGTGGGGTTATCGCCGGCATCGTATTTGGGTAGCGCATTGATTTTCATTTGCCCGCTCCGTCTGGTCCGTCAGGGTGCCAGTGGTGATCCGTTGGTTGCGCGTAGTGCGCGCTGCCATCCGCCCGACAGCACGTAGCGGGGGAAGGTCACCCACTGTTCCGCGAAGATGCGCGCCAGGGCATTGCCCGGCCCGGTGAAAGGTTTGGGCGGGACCCGCTCCAGCGCGTGTCCTCGGCCCTGCAGCGCCATGGCCAGGCCCATAATCACCAGAGCGGCAACACCGATCAACACCGAGGCTTTGGTGAGAGCAACGATTACGCCGATATTACCCGCCAAAAACAACGGAACAGCGAAGATGTGGGTTAGTAGATTCGCCCGATTGCGGTGATTCTCGGGGTACGTCTTCCATTGCCATGCCATCAGTTCGCTGAGATTCATAAAGGATTCCATTTGGGTGACGTAAACACCGACCACAAATGCTCGGCCCCGCATCAGCCTGCTGGTAATCGAAATATAGACTATAGGGATCTCGATCCTGCCCCGCCCCTAAGGGGAAAGATCCGTAAGCTGTCCCGCCAGGATGCTATTGTCAGATACGGGAAGGTTGGTGAATCCTACACCGACCGCTACGTGCTGAAACCGATGAATCGATTACCGCAGTCTGCGCTGTCATTCAGTGCCTATGTCCTTGGATTGGTGCTGCTGGTCATGGCTCTCTCCGCCTGCACGCGCAGCGATGAGGAAACCGCTATTCAGGAACTGATCGCCTCAGGCGTGAAGTATGCAGAGGCTCATGACCTGGGTGGCGTGCTGGACTTGTCGACCGATGATTTCCTGGCCGAACCAGGCAACTACCCGCGCAACGAGGCAAAGCGCTTTCTATTTGTGGGCATGAAGCGCTACGGGAATTTTCGTATCCATCATCCGCGGCCATCGATCACGTTGGCCGAGAACAGGCGGCAGGCCAGCGCAACCCTGCACTTTCTGATCGTCAATAAAGAGCAACTCTTCCCTGCGTTGGAAACGCTGCGCGACGATCCGGTAGGGTGGTTGGCTGTGGTCGACGCCAATGCCGATCTGTTTACGCTGGCAATGGAGTTGCGTGTTGAGAGCGGCGACTGGCGGGTCTCCCGGGCAAAGCTGACGCGTTTCGCCGGACTGCAAGCCAACTGAAGCCAACGCACGAGCAAAAAATCATAGGGGCATCCCATGAAACCCTTGGATGACATCACTGTCATCGCGCTGGAACACGCCATCGCCGCGCCGTTGGCGACGCGTCATCTCGCCGACCTGGGTGCGCGGGTGATCAAGATCGAACGGCCGGGGTCGGGCGACTTTGCACGCCGCTACGACGAGCGGGTGCGGGGGCTCTGTTCGCATTTCGTCTGGACCAATCGCTCCAAGGAGAGCCTGACGCTGGACGTGAAGACAGCGCGGGGACGTGAGGTGTTGCTGCGTTTGCTGGAGCGCGCCGATGTGTTCATGCAGAACCTGGCGCCGGGGGCGGCCGAGCGCTTGGGGCTGACGGCGGCGGCGCTGCGCGAACGGCATCCGCGACTCATCGTCTGCGATATCTCCGGCTACGGACCCGACGGCCCCTATCGCGACAAGAAGGCCTACGACCTGATGATTCAGGCGGAGGCGGGACTCCTCTCGGTCACCGGCACGGCGGGTGCGCCGGCCAAGGCGGGCATCTCCGTCGCCGATATCGCCGCAGGGATGTACGCCTACTCGGGCATCCTCGCCGCGCTACGGCTGCGGGATCGCGCCGGGGAGGGGAGTCATGTCGAGGTGTCGATGCTGGAGGCGCTCGCTGAGTGGATGGGCTTTCCGCTCTATTACGCCAGCGACGGCGCCGATCCACCGCCGCGCAGCGGGGCGGAGCATGCAACCATCTTTCCCTACGGTCCCTTTCGTACCGGCGACGACGAACAGGTGCTGCTCAGCGTGCAGAACGAGCGCGAGTGGGCGTGCTTTTGCCACGATGTGCTGCGACGTCCGGAACTGGCTCGGGATGTGCGTTTCGCAGGCAATTCGTTGCGCAATACCCATCGCGACGAGCTGCGGGGGATCATCGAGGAGGTATTCATGTCGCTGGAGCCGCAGGCGGTCGTACAACGCCTGGACGCCGCGGGCATTGCCAATGCGCGGGTGAATGCCATGGGGGAGGTGTGGAATCACCCGCAACTGTCAGCCCGCCATCGTTGGCGTGAGGTGCAGAGCCCCGTCGGGGCGCTACCCGCTTTATTGCCTCCCGCCGGCAACAGCGCGTTCGATCCGCGCATGGATGCGATTCCGGCGTTGGGCGAGCATACGGAATCGATATTGGCGGAGCTGGGGTACTCGCGGTCGGAGGTGGAGGCGTTGCGCAAAGCGGGTGTGGTTTGAGGGGGTATTAGTCGGGCTACGCTGCGCTGACCCGACCTGCAACGGCTCGCAAGGTAAGAGGTTATGCTGCGCTGACCCGGTCTGCCGGGGCCGGGGGGTTCGCAGGAGGTGTCTGGATGGCGCGGCGAACGGGTGACAACCATAATCTCGCGAATCTTGGTTTTGCCTTCTACCCTCAGGGGGTAACTCTTCGTAAAGGATTTCTCCATGCGCCCGATTGTCGATGTCGCCGCCGATCTCGGCCTTGCCCCCGCCGATCTGATGACCTATGGCGAGCACATGGCCAAGGTGGGCATGAACGCGCTGCCGGCGCCCGAGGCGAATCTGGCGGGCAAGATCATACTGGTCTCGGCGATCAATCCGACACGCGCGGGCGAGGGCAAGACGACGGTGGCGGTGGGGCTGGCGCAGGGGATGAAGCGCATCGGGCGCAGGACGGCGCTGGCGCTGCGCGAGCCCTCACTGGGTCCGATCTTCGGCATGAAGGGCGGCGGCACCGGCGGCGGGCGCTGCACACTGGAGCCCTCCAGTCGCATCAACATGCACTTCACCGGCGATATGCACGCGGTGACCTCGGTGCACAACCTGTTGGCCGCGCTGGTGGACAATGCGGTGCACTCGCACAGCGAACTGGATCTGGAGCATCGCCAGGTCTTCTGGCGGCGGGTGCTGGACGTCAACGACCGCGCGCTGCGCAAGACGGTGATCGGCCTGGGCGGGCGGCTGAACGGCGTGCCGCGCGAGGACGGCTTCGATATCACCGCCGCCTCGGAGGTGATGGCGATCCTCTGTCTGCACGAGGGCATCGCCGATCTCAAAACGCGGTTGGGTAATATTCTGGTGGGATTCGACCGCGCGGGCGATCCGGTCACCGCCGAACGGCTGCAGGCCAGCGGCGCCATGGCCGCGTTGTTGCAGGATGCACGCCTGCCCAATCTGGTGCAGACCGGCGAGGGCGTGCCGGCGTTCGTCCACGGCGGTCCCTTCGGCAACATCGCTCACGGCTGCAACAGCGTGGTTGCCACCAAGGCCGCCATGGCTTGCGCCGACTACGTGGTGACCGAGGCCGGTTTCGGTTTCGATCTGGGCGCGGAGAAATTTTTCGACCTCAAATGTCGCAGCGCCAACCTGTGGCCACGCGCGGTGGTGCTGGTGGTGACGGCGCGGGCGCTGCGTATTCACGGCGGCGGCGAGTTGGGTAATGGCGGCCCGCTACACGAGATCGAGCGCGGCTTGGAACATCTCGATCATCATGTGGAGAGCGTGCGCGTCTTTGGCTTTGAGCCCGTAATCGCCATCAACCGCTTTGCCGACGATACTGACGCGGAGATGCAACTGATCGAAAAGGCGTGCCGCACGCGCGGCCTGAGCGTGGCGCGATGCACCGCATTCAGTGAAGGCGGCGCGGGGGCTGAGGAGCTGGCCCGGGCCGTTGTCGACGCCGCTGATCGCCCGGCGCACACGCCGCGTTTTCTTTACGAGCTGGAGCAGACGCCGGAGGAGAAGATCGCCGCCGTGGCGCACACCATCTACGGTGCCGCCGGTCTCGAGATCAGCCGCCTGGCGCGCAAGGATCTGGAGCAGGTCGCGGGTCTCGGTTACGACAAGCTGCCGGTCTGTATCGCCAAGACCCACCTGTCGCTGTCGGGCGACCCGACCCGGCACGGCAAGCCACGGGATTTTCTGCTGCCGGTCGAATCGGTGCGCATCTCGGCTGGCGCGGGCTATCTGCTGGCGCTGACCGGCGATATCGTCACCATGCCGGGACTGCCGAAACAGCCGGCCGCGCATCATATCGATCTCTCCGCAGAGGGGGAGGTGGTGGGGATTTAGTGCGGATGCCGCCAACCCTACTGGCGGCGCGCTCGAGAGCTTTCCAGGGAGCCTGGCACGGTTTTCTCCCTCTCCCTGGCTGGGAGAGGGTTGGGGTGGGGGTGATGGTGTTTCTCGCAACGCCAATCTGCACTAAGATAGTCCCCGCTGCACAGCCGCCCCGTACAATCTGGCAGGATCCGATTTCCGTAAACGTCATGACACCCAAAGCCCTCCACTGGATCTACATCGCCGTTGGCTGGTTGTGCACCGGCCTGGGGATAGTGGGCGCGTTTTTACCGGTCATGCCCACCACCCCGTTCCTGCTGGTCGCCCTGTGGGCCTTCAGCAAGAGTTCGCCGCGTCTTCAGCAATGGCTCTTCGACCATCCGCGCTATGGAGAGACGCTGCGCGATTGGCACGAGTACGGCGCCATTCGCCGCGGTATCAAGGTGGTCGCCATCACCGCCATGGCGGCGAGTGTCGTGATGGTCTACTGGATGACCGACAACGCCATTGCCATCTCGGTGCACGCCACGGTGGTGACCCTCACGGCGCTGTTCATCCTGTCCCGCCCGTCGGCCGCTCCCGAGGCGGGTTGAAAACCCGCGATTCCCGATAGTGCCGCCGGGTTGCCCGCCGCCCGAACCCCCGGCAAATCGTGCTACCCACCTGAGAATAGAGATCACGTCTCGTACGGGATATGGCGCTCCGAAGTAGTGAAACTACGCTTCGAATAGAATAAGAAGAGGCGGATCGACCGGCGACAGCAAGCGCGGGGAGGGGGGTGGTGTATCCCAGTCCACTGAAGGTGTTATTCCAGTTCTTTGTCCATGATCGGCCATGGCCTTTCCAATGGCGAGTGGGGGTTCTACCAAGACAGACAAAGGGGACTTTTCATGCACCGTTCGTCAAGCGTCCAGAAGATGGCATTCCCCCGTTAACAGGCTGCTCGTCGTCCACGAGTGATTTACAGCGTACCCACTGGCGGGGAATCAGATGCGTCCCATTAAAACGTTTGCTGTGCTGGCGGTCGTCGCGATTGCCGGTTCGTTTACCGTCAATGCAGCTGATATGCAGGACACGCGGGAATTGATCCAACTTCCACCGGAGATCGAGAGCAAGATGTTGATCAATATGCGCGATCACATCGGGACTCTGGACGATGTCATTTCCGCGGTCCAGGAAGGTGCCTACGATAAAGCGGGAATGATCGCGGAATCCCGTTTGGGCTGGAGTTCTCTGGTGCGTCGTGGTGATCAGGAAGTGGCCAGCCACTGGGTTGCACCGATGCAGAGAATGGCGGACGCCATGTATCGGACTGCCAGTGATTTCGTGATCGTAGCGCAGAACGCATCGGTGGAAGACAACAAGGGGGGTTACAAAAAAATGTTGGGAGTGTTGAACGGCGTCACCTCCGCGTGCCGCGGCTGCCACGAGGCGTTTCGCGTACGCTGATCGCACCCAGCGGGCACCTGTCGCAACGGCGGGTGCAGGCATGCAGAGCGAATCACTAATCAGGCCGGATCCAGAGTACCCCAAAGACTGCGGATCAGGGCGCGGTCCGCCGGGAATGACCCGCGGAACGAGGCTTGGTTGGTGATTGTCTTGGTAAATCCTGCTCCACCCGCTAGCGGATTCTTCATCCGCGTCATCGCGTTGTTTCCATCGCGGCTTCGAACAGGTCGGTGAAATTGTGTCGCAATGCGCTTTGTGCCTGTGCGATGATCCCGCCCTCTGGTTTGCGTCAAACAAGCACCCGATGTCCGAACTGCTGCCCCGCCTGTTCCCCATCCTTGCCCTGTTTGCATTCGGCGTGTTGGCGCGCCGTCGCAGCTGGTTCGACGAGGTGGACGCGCGTCGCATGCTGACCATCGTGCTGTGGTTCGCCATGCCGGCGCTGATCCTGGGTACGGTGACGACACTGCCCCTGCAGGCCGATCTGATGTTTCTGCCCCTGGCGGGTGCGTTGATTCTGGTGCTCTCCTGGCCGGTGGCCGTGTTCCTGGGCAAGCGACTCGCACTGCCTGCGCCGGCCCTCGGCGTGTTCGTCATTTCGCCGATGGTGATGAATCTGGCGGCCGAGTATCCCTTTGTGCTGGCGGTGTGGGGGACAGAGGGTTTCGGGCGGTTTGCCCTGTTCGATCTCGGCAACTCGCTGGTGGTCTTCACGCTGACCTATACCCTGGCCTGTATCTATGGCGGTCGCGCGGGCGATATCCGCGGCATCGGCAAGCGCCTGGCTTCGTTTCCACCGTTGTGGGCCCTGGCCATTGCGTTGCTGATGAATCGTTGGGATATCGCGATGCCGGCTGGACTCGCGAGCATCCTGAACACCTCCGGCAGCGCCGCGGTGCTGTTGATCATGATTTCGCTGGGTATCCATTTTCGCCCCCGCCTGTCGTTGCCGCTGCCGGCGGTGCTGGCCATCGCGCTGCGGGTGGTGCTGGGATCGGGCATTGCGCTGTTACTGGTGGTGCTGTTTGATCTGCAGGGCCTGGATCGTCTGCTGGTACTGATGGGTGCCCTGGCGCCGGTGGGATTCAATGTACTGGTTTTCGCCGCGCGCGAAGGGCTGGATACCGAACTGGCAGCCACCATCGTGTCGATGAACCTGTTGCTGGCTTTCATCTACTTGCCGATCTTCCTCTACATAGTCGTTTAGCGGCGGATTCGCCTCGGCTGGCGGCGAACGTTACAATCACTGGCCCGTTGCGACACGCTGTAGACCGGATAATCCCCCATGACCCACGACCGTACCGCCCAACTCACCGAGCTGCTCCGCGAGCGCATCCTGCTGCTGGATGGCGCCACCGGCACCATGATCCAGGGCTACGCGCTCGGCGAGTCGGACTATCGCGGCGTGCGCTTTGCCGCGCACGAGAGCGAGCTGAAAGGCAACAACGACCTGCTGGTGCTGACCCGTCCCGAAATTGTGCGCGAGATCCACGATGCCTACCTGGATGCCGGTGCCGACATCATCGAGACCAACACCTTCAATGCCACGACGATTTCGCAGGCTGACTATGGCCTGCAGGAGGTGGTGCATGAACTGAATCGCGAGGCGGCGCGCATCGCCCGCGAAGCCGCGGCGGCGGCGACGGCCAAGACCCCCGACAAACCGCGTTTCGTTGCCGGCGTTCTGGGCCCTACATCGCGCACCGCGTCGATCTCGCCCGACGTCAATGACCCCGGTTACCGCAACGTCGATTTCGATACGCTGGTAACCGCCTATCGCGAGGCCGGCGCGGGCCTGATGGACGGTGGTGCCGATCTGCTGCTGATCGAAACCATCTTCGACACCCTCAACGCCAAGGCCGCGGTCTACGCGCTGGAGGAACTCTTCGCCGAGCGTGGTGCACGCTTGCCGGTGATGATCTCCGGCACCATCACCGATGCCAGCGGCCGTACCCTGTCGGGGCAGACAGTGGCGGCGTTCTGGAGTTCGCTGGCTCATGCGCGACCGATCAGTTTCGGACTCAACTGCGCGTTGGGCCCCGAGGAGCTGCGCGAGCATGTGGAAGAACTTTCCGGCATCGCGTCGTGTTTCGTCAGCGCGCACCCCAACGCGGGGCTGCCCAATGAATTCGGCGGTTACGATCTCACGCCCGAACAGATGGCCGCGCACATCGGCGAGTGGGCGGCGAGCGGCTATCTCAATATCGTCGGCGGTTGCTGCGGTACGACACCGGAACATATCCGCGCCATGGCCGCGGTGGTAGCGGACAAAGCAGTGCGCACGATTCCCGAACTGCCTCCCGAGTTGCGCCTTAGCGGTCTGGAAGCGCTCAATGTTGGCGAAGGCTCGTTGTTCGTCAATGTGGGCGAGCGCGCCAATGTTACGGGGTCGGCGAAGTTCAAACGCCTGATTCTCGAAGGCGACTACGAGGCCGCCTTGAGCGTGGCGCGCGAGCAGGTGGAAGACGGCGCCCAGGTGATCGACGTCAATATGGACGAAGCGATGCTCGACGGCGAAGCGGCCATGGGGCGCTTTCTGAAACTCTGTGCCAGTGAACCCGACATTTCGCGCGTGCCGGTGATGGTCGATTCCTCCAAGTGGTCGATCATCGAAGCAGGACTGAAGTGCCTGCAGGGCAAGGGCATCGTCAACTCCATCAGCCTGAAGGAGGGCGAAGATGCGTTTTTCGCGCAAGCCGAGAAGATCCGCAGGTACGGAGCGGCGGTGATCGTGATGGCCTTCGACGAGCAGGGCCAGGCCGACACTAAAGCGCGCAAGATAGAGATCTGTCGGCGCTCTTATCAACTGCTTACTGAGCAGGTCGGTTTCGCACCCCGGGACATCATCTTCGATCCCAACATCTTTGCCATCGCCACCGGTATTGAAGAGCACAACAACTACGCCGTGGATTTCATCGAGGCGACACGCGAGATCCGGCGCTTACTGCCGGGCGTTGGCGTGTCGGGCGGTGTCTCCAACGTCTCATTCTCGTTCCGTGGCAATAATCCGGTACGCGAGGCAATCCATACCGTCTTTCTCTACCACGCCATCAAGGCCGGCATGACCATGGGCATCGTCAATGCCGGACAGCTGGGCGTTTACGACGAGCTACCCGCGGATCTGCGCGAACGTGTCGAAGATGTGGTGCTGAATCGCCGCCCCGACGCCACCGAGCGGCTGCTGGAGATTGCCGGTCAGTTCCAGGGTGACGGAGTGGTGGCCAGGAGCGAGGATCTCGCCTGGCGCGAGTGGCCGGTGTCCAGGCGACTGGAACATGCACTGGTCAAGGGCATCGACGCCTACGTGGAGCAGGACACCGAGGAGGCCCGACAGCAGACCGAACGGCCTATCGAGGTGATCGAAGGCCCGTTGATGGACGGTAT
Organism: Pseudomonadota bacterium; assembly: GCA_008501635.1. Classification (NCBI taxonomy): domain Bacteria; kingdom Pseudomonadati; phylum Pseudomonadota; species Pseudomonadota bacterium. Next base: position 126,366 of record QQUJ01000023.1, on the reverse strand, counting down.
GAACACCGTCGGTGATCTGTTCGGCGACGGCAAGATGTTTTTGCCCCAGGTCGTGAAGAGTGCGCGGGTGATGAAGAAGGCCGTTGCCTATCTGATCCCATACATCGAGGCGGGAAAAGAAGCGGGCGCCAGGGCCAAGGGCAAGATAGTGATGGCGACCGTGAAGGGCGACGTGCACGACATCGGCAAAAACATCGTCGGCGTGGTGCTCCAGTGCAATAACTTCGACGTCGTCGATCTCGGCGTCATGGTTCCGACCCAGCAGATTCTTGAAGCAGCACGCGCTGAAGAGGCGGACCTGATCGGTTTGTCAGGATTGATAACACCTTCGCTGGAAGAGATGGCCCATGTGGCCAGCGAGATGCAGCGCGAAGGATTCGATGTGCCTCTGCTGATTGGCGGGGCGACCACCTCGAAGGCGCACACCGCCATCAAGATCGTGCCCAAATACCAACAGCCGGTTGTGTGGGTCAAGGATGCATCACGCGCCGTGGGCGTGGCACAGAGTCTGATGAGCCGCGATCTGCGCGAGCCCTTTGTCGAGAATCTTGCCGCCGAGTACGAGCAGGTGCGCGCAGCGCACGCCGGGCGCCAGGCGCGTGCGGAGTGGCAAAGCCTGGAGGCCGCCCGCACCAATGGCGCGAAGATCGACTGGGCGGGCTACGATGCTCCAATCCCACAGCGGCCGGGTGTGACGGTATTCGAAGATTATCCTTTGGCGGAGCTGGTTGATTACATCGACTGGACACCGTTTTTTCATACCTGGGAGTTGAAAGGGAGTTACCCCAGGATCTTCGACGATACCGCCAAAGGCGAGGAGGCACGCAAGGTATTCGCTGATGCACAGGCGATGCTTGAACGTCTGGTCGCCGAGCGCTGGCTGCAGGCGCGCGCAGTGATCGGGTTTTATCCCGCCAATGCGGTGGGTGATGATGTGGAACTCTACAGCGATGAAACGCGATCCGCAGTGATCACCCGGTTCCATTTTCTGCGCCAGCAGCAGGCAAAAGCGGGCAAGCCGAATTACTCGCTGGCCGATTTCGTCGCGCCCCGGGCCAGCGGGATCGCAGATCATATGGGGCTGTTCGCGGTGACCACGGGATTGGGTATCGAGCGTAAGCTGCAGGAGTTTACCACCGCGCACGACGATTACAGCGCCATCATGCTGAAGGCGCTCGCCGATCGATTGGCCGAAGCGCTTGCCGAACGCCTGCATCAGCAGGTGCGTACCGAGTACTGGGGTTATGCCGTGGATGAAACCCTGGACAACGCGGCTCTGATCCATGAGCAGTACCGCGGCATCCGTCCCGCGCCAGGTTACCCTGCCTGTCCCGAGCACACCGAGAAGCGCACCTTGTGGTCGCTGCTGGATGTCGAGGCACGCACGGGTATCGTGCTCACCGAGCAGTGCGCAATGCAGCCAGCAGCGTCGGTGAGCGGCATCTATTTTGCGCACCCCGAGGCACGCTACTTCACCGTCGGCAAGATCAACCGCGATCAGGTGGCCGACTACGCCAAGCGTAAAGGAATGAGTCTGGCGGAGGCCGAGCGCTGGCTGGCGCCCAATCTTGGGTACGAGCCGTCGTAGAGTGTGCATTCCGACGGTGAGTGGGTTGTTCCATCTGCGTAAGGATTGTTTTTACCACGAAGTGGTTCATAAACAATCTATGAGTGAGTAAATGACAGAACCATCCTGCTATCTGAGCCTGTCCACCACGGTTGTTTAACTCATAAGTGGGATTGCGCTACCGTGAGCGTCAGTCGGTCGTTCTTTTTGTAGCGTTTAATAACTTTGTGAACCTTGGGTACTTTGCGGTCTATGGTTTTAAGCTCGATGATGTGCGGACCGAAATTGGGAGAAGGGAGATCAAGATGGCTCGATCAATGAAATGCTGCGCGCAGACCGCACTGGTTGTCGTGATGACGTTGCTCGCAGGATGCGGCGCGTTGTCCGGCGGCAAGCGATCGTCTCAGTTCGATCTGCAGATGCTGGGTTTTGAAAACGCCATACGCTGGGGAAAGTTCAAGTCGGCCGATACCTATCGCAGGCGCGAGCCGGGGCAGATGCCTGGCGACTATCCCGAGTACAAGGATGTCAAAGTCACTGCCTATGAGTTGCGGGGGGAGGTTCCAGCGGACAACGGCGACCGCATCACCCGCGTGGTAAACATCGACTACTACTGGTCATCGAATCCCGCGGTGCGCACGATCGAGCACACGCAGGTCTGGGTCTACGATGCGCAAGCTGAGCTGTGGTTTCTGGAAAGCGAATTGCCGCGGTTCAAGTGATCCGCTCTGATGCCAGGAACCTGTGTGCGGCATTCCGTTCGATGCGAATTCAATACATTGGATTGCCGTTCTTGGTTACCGCGGGAATTTCCTGAATCGCATCCCAATGCTCAATGATCTTGCCGTCCGCATCGAAGCGGAAGAAATCCATCGTTACGTACTCCCCATTGTCCGGCCAGGTCTGATGGGTATGTAAGGCGACCAGGTCCCCCTCGGCGACCGCACGCACGAACTCGATTTCCTTGTTCGGGTAGTGCGCCGCCATTTCAGTGAAATAGTCAATGAAAGCCTGCTTTCCGTCTCCTACCAGCGGATTGTGTTGAATGTAGTCGGCACCGACGTAGATTTCGACAGCCTTGGCAGGATCACCCAGATACGCAGTGCGGTAGAAGGCAATGGCGTTCTGTTTATTCGCTTCCAGCCTGTTCCGCATGATGGCTCTCCAATGAATCGACTCGTATCGGTCAACGTTTACCGGGGATAGACCACGCGGTGTCGTGTTTGGTGGTAACCGCGCTCGCACATTGTGATCCGTCAGCGATTGCAATCCGCGCGCGACGCGCGTACGACGGTGCGGGCAATCGCTGCGGTCAAAACCCATCACTGGTGTCGTTGAGTTCCGGAATCAGCTTCGGCGGCATCTGTAGAAAGTAGCCATGATCGCGGAGGTGAGCGATCACCTGGTTGACATCGACCCTGGCCAGTGGCCGATCGGGGTGGAGATCGATTTCCATCACCTTTTCCAGTCTGCCCATGGCGCGCAGCAGCGCTTCGGGCACGAGCTGCTCGTAGTCCTCCTCGCTGACGTAGAGATACATCTCTTCCTTCTTCAGGCTTTTGTAGATCCAGCAATGCGCGCTGCGCCGAGCGTCGCTCATGGCCCGGCTTCCACTCGAGGGGGGTTGGAGGTGGGAGGGGTATCGAGGTGCTCATCGAGAAACGCGTTTACGCCGTCGCGGTAGACGGTACCGCTTTGCAGAAAACCGCCGTTGTGGTCACCGGAGATGGTCAGGAAACGCTTGGGCTCATTGGCGGCGGCATAGAGCCGCTCACCGTGATGGAAGGGAATGATATCGTCGTCGCGGCTGTGCACGATCAGTACCGGGCTGTGCAGCGCCTGTAGCGCGCTGCGGGTGTCGTAGCGGATGCTCGCCAGCAGGCGCACCGGAAAGAATCGGTACTGCTCGGCACCGAAGTCGGGCACCGAAGTGAAGGTGGACTCGACGATCAGGGCCCGCGGCGGATGCTTGCGCGCGAGATTCGCGGCGATCGCGGCGCCCAGTGAACGGCCGAAAATGACAATATCGCGCGGCTCCACGCCCCGGATTTCGGTGAGGTAGCGCCAGGCCGCTTCGGCATCGCGATAGGTGCCGGCCTCGCTGGGTTTGCCGCTGCTCTCGCCGTAGCCGCGATAGTCGAAGATGAACACCGCAAGACCGAGGTCGTGAAACTGCCGGATCGAATCCAGGCGATGCGAGATGTTGCCGGCGTTGCCGTGGTGAAAGAGCAGCGTGGCGCGCGGCTTCTCGGTTGGGACGAACCAGCCGGTGAGGCGCTCGCCGTCTTCGGTGTGAAAGACGACCGCCTCGAACGCCATGCCGTGATCGCGCGGTGTGAGCGTGATCGCGCGCGAAGGAAGCTCGGGATAGTAAATCATCCTCTCCTGGGAGAAGTAGAGCAGGAGGCCAAACAGCAGATAAACGGCAAGTACCAGTGTCGCCAGAGAACCGAGTGCGGACATTACGTTACGCCTCACCGAGCCGCGTTACTCCTCACCACTTGCCGTTGGCGCTGCCATGGTTCTCAGCTCCTTGGGCGCGACGGCGCCACCGGAGATGATGAAAGTCATCGCTTCGTCCATGCTCCAATCGGTCGAGACGACGTTTTCGATTGGCACCAACTCCAGATAACCCGAAGTGGGATTGGGTGTGGTCGGGACGTAAACCGCGGCAAACTCCTTGCCGGTGCTTTGATCGGTAAGCGTGCGGGTGACGAAGCCGACCGCGTACATACCGGGTGAGGGGAATTCAATCAGCACCACGCGTTGGGCGCTCTCTGGTTCCTGGCGCAGCACCGAAAGCAGCTGTTGCGTGGAGCCATAGATTTTTTTGACCAATGGAATGCGGCGCATGATGCTATCGAAAACCCCTATCAACCGCTGCCCGATCACCCAACTGGCCAACCAGCCGAGCAGGTAGAGCCCGACGATCATCATCACGACGGCGATGGAGTTCTGAAACCAGGGTTGCAGCATCCACTCCGACAAGGTGGGCGAGGACTGGGAGAGGGCGCGTGCCGCCATGCGTACCCATGGCGTGCCGATGGAGGCGAGTTGCTTGAAGAGAAATTCGAAGACCAGCCATGTGATCCACAACGGAATTACCACCAGTATCCCGGCAAACAGGTTGTTGCGGGTGCGGGGTAGCAGGCCCTTGGCGCCGTCTTTGCTCATAAGCATCGTGTCCTGATGGGGGCGCGGCACACCGGATCAAGCGTGCGGCGGAATGGCTGGACAGATGACTTCCAGGACATCAAGCAACTCCAGGTTGACGGTGCGCGTCACCGGATCGACCACATCGTCGCTGAGTCCGGTGATCTCCCAGGCAGCATGATCGACGAGCGGCGCCGTCGAGGCCGGCGGCGTGCTGCTCTTCAGAATGGGCTCGATGGTATTGGCGATGGCATTGGCGATATGCAGGAGCGCGGTCTGTTGCGGAAACGCTTCACTTTTCATTGGCGTGTGGTGGTAGCGTACCGGTTCCCACAGGCTTTGCGGCAAATCCCACAATTTGAGCAGTTCCGCGCCCACTTCGGCGTGATCAAAACCAAGCACCTCGCGCTCGATACTGCACAGCGTTTTCTCCTGGTCGTCGCATTGCGCCAGGATGATGCTTGCTTCATTCGGTAGCTGGCTGTAGATCACCAGTTGCCCGACGTCGTGCAGCAGCCCCGTCAGAAAGATCGTTTCGCGTCCGGGCAGATTGCACTGCGCCGCAAGATTGCGTGATACCAGACCGGTGTAGACGCTGTGATGCCAGAACGAATCCATATCCACCAGATCAGTGGAAATCTTGTTAAAGACCACGTTCGCCGACGAAGCCATTACCAGCGAACGCAACTCTTCCAGGCCGATAATGGTAACCGCCTGTGAGACGGTATCGATGCGCGAACGAAAGCCGTACAAAGCGCTGTTGACAATCTTCAGCAAACGAGCAGTAAGTGCGGGGTCGAGTCGGATTACGCGTCCAACCTGGTTCGATGTGAAGTTGGGATCATTCAACATTTCATTGACGCGGTGGCAGACCTCCGGCAATGAAACCAGCTGTGCAACCCTTGCAACCAGTTCCTTGCTGTTCATGCGTACGCCTCTCCCCCTGAATGTAAATGCCTGAAATTGTGCCCGATTCTAACAAAGCGACTGGTATGGCGATACGGCAATCAGGGCCTTTTTAACGGGGCGGAAATGTCTCTTGCAGGGGACAGAACTGAATGGGTTTTGTCGCAGTGCCGCAATAAATAGCCCATAGAAAGCCTACAAATGAATGTCTATACTGCCTGAGGTTGTTTGCTTTGGGCGCCAAGTGATCGAAAAATCGGAGGGGCGGTCCCGAAGTGTGCAGCACAAAACTTGATTACGATAAGAGTTAGTAAGGGGTTATTGAGTATGAAAACAGGAACAGTGAAGTGGTTCAATGATGCAAAGGGGTTTGGATTCATTTCTCCGGAGGAGGGTGGTGAGGACGTGTTCGTTCATTTTTCGGCGATTCAGTCCGAGGGATTCCGTACGCTCAATGAGGGGCAGAAGGTGACGTTCGAGGTGGAGCGCGGCCCGAAGGGTTTGCAGGCTTCCGGTGTCAGTATCATCACGTAGTTCCGCACCAACCATAAGTGGTAACAAAAGCCCCGCCGCAACGGCGGGGTTTTTATTCGGGTAAGGTCTATGCTGTAGCGCCGGTTGGCGAAGTTTCGCCCTCTTGCTGTGATAACCACCGGATGGCCTCAAGCAGCGGTTGCGGTTTGGCAATGGCGTAGCCCTGCAAGCTGCACTCGATTGCGACCAAGTTCTTGGCAAGGCAGCAGGCGCATCGGCCTGGCTCATGATCTGCGATGTGTTGATCACTTCGGGCGTGATCGGAGCGACACCTGTGCCGGCGCCGATCTCGAACGGTTGTTCCGGCCACGTGAAGCGAAAATTCCCAATCAGATCACACAGGGCTCGTGCCACGTACACGCTTGCTGAGGAGAAAGATAACCTGCTGCAACAGCTTGCCGCCGGCGTCGTGGCCGCAGGTGTCTGTGATGGGGTTGAAGTTGTCGAGAGCGATGTAACGGAGCGCGTGATGGACGCCAAGCTCGCGTGCGGAGGTGACGGGTTCCTCGAGCCGCTGTTCGACTTCACGGCGGTTGCGCGGAGCGGTCAGCGGATCGTGCTGCGCAGGGCAGGCACGCAGATGAGGCGCGCCACGCACACGCCCGTTGGGATCGCGCATCGGTGGGGCGGAATCGTGGATGAGGATTCCCTCACCGTTGCGGCGGTTTGTCAGGCTCTCTGAACCTGGATGCGTTGCCTGACTTGCCGAGCAAGCGGTCAGTGCACAGCGCTAGGGTCTGTCCCTGTCGCGGCCATCTCGCGTATCGCGAGCCCTTGTTCCCGGCGTGCTACTGTTTTGATTCCAACGCCTCCCACTGCTGATACGCCAGTGCCAGTTCTTCTTCGATGACGCTCAAGCGCTGTTGCAGCAGCGTTACATTCGCACTCTGCTCGCGATAGAGTGCCGGATCGCCGAGCTGCTGGTGCAGCGACGCCTGCTCGGTTTCGAGGCTTTCGATTCTCCCGGGCAGCTGATCCAGTTGCCGTTGTTCTTTGTAGCTCAACTTGCGCGCAGCGGCGGTCGCGCTTTTGACGACGGGGGCGGAGTTTGCTGTGCGGGTGGAGCCGGTGGCTTGCGCTTTGCGTTGCCGCAACCAGTCTTCGTAACCGCCCACGTACTCGCGGAGTTCACCGTCTCCTTCGAAGACCATGGTACTGGTGACCACATTGTCGAGTAGCGCCCGGTCGTGACTGACCAGCAGTACGGTGCCGCCGAACTCCGTGAGACGCTCCTCCAACAGCTCGAGGGTCTCCACGTCGAGGTCGTTGGTGGGTTCGTCCAGCACCAATACATTGGCCGGTTGAGTGAAGAGCCGTGCGAGCAGCACACGGTTGCGTTCACCACCGGAAAGACTGCGCACGGCGCTGCGCGCCCGCTCCGGGGTGAAGAGGAAATCCTGCAGATAACTGATGATGTGGCGTGATTGGCCACCGAGGGTGATGCGCTCGCTGCCGTGCGCTACGTTGTCGATGACACTGCGTTCTTCTTCGAGTTGGGCGCGAAATTGATCGAAATAGGCGATCTCCAATCGGGTGCCGTGTTTCACGGTGCCGCCGGTGGGCTGCAGATCGCCCAACAGCACACGCAGCAGTGTGCTCTTGCCGCAACCGTTGGGACCGATGATGCCGATTTTGTCACCGCGCAGAATGGTGGTGGAGAAATTGCTGAATAGCGTGGTGCCGTCGTAGCGGAAGCTGATTCCTTCGGCCTCGATGACCGAGCGACCAGAGCGCTCCGCCTCGGCGATGTGCAGCCTGGCGTTCCCCACCAGGTTGCGGCGTTGGCCGCGCTCCTGGCGCATGCGCTCCAGGGCCCGTACCCGACCTTCGTTGCGTGTGCGCCGTGCTTTGATGCCCTGGCGGATCCAGACCTCTTCTGCCGCGAGTTTTTTGTCGAAGCGTGCCTGTTCAGCCTGTTTGGCTGCCAGGCGCTCCTCACGCCGGCGCAGGTAGTTGGCGTAGTCGCCAGGCCAGTCGGTCAGCCAGCCGCGATCGATTTCGACGATGCGGGTGGCGAGATGCTGAAGGAATACCCGGTCGTGGGTCACGAAGATCACCGTGCCGTTGAACTTGAGCAGTTCCTGTTCCAGCCACTCGATGGTCGTCAGGTCCAGGTGATTGGTCGGTTCGTCGAGCAGCAGCACATCAGGCTCGATCACCAGGGCGCGGGCCAGCAGCGTGCGTCGGCGTTGTCCGCCGGAGAGACTGTCGAACGGGGTATCGGGATCGAGTTTCAGGCGCGAGAGTGTTGCCTCGACCCGCTGGTTGAGCAACCAGCCGCCGGCAGCCTCCAGGGCGTGGTGGACGCGGTCGAGTTTGGCGAGCGCGGTTTCGTCGCCGCTCGCGAGTGCGTGACTGAGGTCGTGATGACGTTGGATCAGAGTGCCGATCTCGCCCAGTCCATCGGCCACGACGTCGAAGACGTTGCGCCCGGCGGCGCTGCGCGGCACCTCCTGCTCGAGACGTGCGATGCGTACGCTGGGGTCGGCGACGCGCTCGCCGCTGTCGGCGGCCAGTGCGCCTTCGATGATACGCAGCAAGGTGGTTTTGCCGGCACCATTGCGGCCTACCAGAGCGATGCGCTCGCCCTGTTCGACGTTGAGCGCGACCCGATCGAGGACGATCTGGTTACCGATGGTCAGGTCGATGTCGCGCAGGCGAATCAGGCTCATTTACGTTGGGTTCCCGGGGGTGCGGATTTCTGCAGCGTCTCGAACGCCCTGCGGATGGCGCGGAATCGGATTGAATCACCGCCGCGGTCCGGATGGTGGCGCTGGGCCAGACGGCGGTAGCGGCGCGTGATGGTGTCATGATCCACCGGATCCGCCAAGTCGAGCACCGCCAGCGCCGCTTGGCGGCGTTCGTTGGCGGCCAGTCGTTCCCAGAACCGGGTCAGCAGTCGCTCCACCTCGTCACGATCGGTCGTCTCCAGGTGAGCAAGGTCGTCGTAATAAGCGCGCAGCGGATCGTGGAGCGCGATACCGTTGCCGCCTTCGCGGTAGTCCGCGAGACGAATCTCCAGGGCATTCATCTCCAGAAGCGCGCTGCCCTCCTGGAGGTATTGATCGCGCAGTCGATAGAGCGCATGGCGTAGCAGGAAGTGGCTCTGAAACAGTACCACCGGGTCACTGAGCGGTCCCGCGGGAAAACCGGGAGTACGATCCTCGCGCAGCCGGCGGATCAGCTCGTATTCCCGCAGTCCCTGAGCGTTCGCAGTCAGCAGTTCCCGCAGTTTCGCCAGCAGTGGGGCTATTTCAGGTACCGGTATAACCCCGCGCTAGCGGTTATTCAACGAGCGTGGCGCTCTCGATCACCACCACCTCGGTCGGTACATCCTGATGGAAACCGCTGTTGCCGGTCGGGACGTTGGCGATGGCATCCACCGTCTCCATGCCGTCGACGACCTCACCGAATACCGCGTAGCCATAGCCCTGTGGCGTGGGATCACGGTGGTTGAGAAAGCCGTTGTCGACCAGGTTGATGAAAAACTGCGCGGTGGCGCTGTCCACCACCTGGGTGCGGGCCATGGCGAGGGTGCCGCGTTTGTTGGTCAGGCCGTTGTCGGCCTCGTTCTTGATCTGCTCGCGGGTCGCTTTCTGTTTCATGTCGGCGTCAAAGCCACCGCCCTGGATCATGAAACCCTTGATCACCCGGTGAAAGACCGTGCCGTCGAAGAAGCCATCCTGCACATACTGGATGAAGTTGGCTACGGTTTTCGGCGCCTTCTCGGCGTTGAGCTCTACAGTGATGTCACCGTGGTTGGTCTTCAGCACTACGCGGGGTTGTTGATCACTCATTGGGTTTCCTTGGTTGGAGGTTGGGGCCTGGTGACGCCTGACAAAAGGTCAGTCGCGGGTATCGTTGAGCAACAGGCGGGTGGTTTCGGTACCCAGGTTGGCCTCGTCGATGAACTCCAGTTTGTGGGCACCGATACCGATGACATCGCCGTGCTTGAGCCGTTCGCGGGTGATGCGCCGCCCATTGATCAGCGTGCCGTTGGTGCTGTTCTTGTCTTCCAGCCACACGTCGTTGAAACCCTCCAGGTAGGCGCTGGGTAGAATCTGCAGGCGCGCATGCAGGCTGCTCACGGTGGAGTCATCGAGCTGGATCGGATGTTTGGCGGCACGGCCGATGGTGATCTCTTTGCCTTCGAGGGGGTATTCGCGAACGACAACCCCGTTGACGATCTTGACCAGTTTGGGCATGGCGGCGATTGAATTCCTGCGGCAACTAAGGCCGTGCGGCGACGGCGGTCGGGGGATTATAGCAAGGCTAATCGGGAGAATCTGTGGATAGCGGCCGGCGGGACGAAATGCTGGGAAACCACCGCAGACGCCGAAATCTCACTCAGGCTTCGCTTCTCGGCCAATCGCCCTTCAACTGCATTGAATTATCTCAACGCAAAGACGCCAAGATTCAAAGTGCGTAAAGAAAACAGGGTCCTTGCGGTGCCATCCTCCAATTTCCCAATCTTGGCGAACTCTGCGCCTTGGCGTCTTCACGTTGAAACTATTTTACCAACCCCTGATTCCGCAGGGCTCTTTGTATCAGCCCGGACCACCTCGGTCAGATGCAGCGGCGCAGCGCCTCGGCCAGTGCGGCACCGCTCTGGTAGCGTTTCTTCGGATCCTTGTTCAGCGTACGGCTTACCAGGCGGCTCAAACCCGTGGAGAGTTCCGGGCGCAGGCGCGTTACGGCTTTGGGTTTTTCGTTGAGGATGCGATAGAGCACGTTGGTCACGGAGTCGCCCGTGAACGGCAGCTCGCCGGTCAGCAGCTGATAGAGAGTGGAGCCGAGCGAGAACAGATCCGAGCGCCCGTCCACTTTCTTGCCCGCCACCTGCTCGGGCGACATATAGGCCGGGCTGCCGAGAATCGAGCCCGATTTGGTCTTGCTTTCGTCGGTGAGGCGGGCGATGCCGAAATCGGTCACCTTCAAAACACCGGTGTCACGGTTGTAGATGATGTTGCCGGGTTTGATATCGCGATGGACCACATTGCGGCTATGGGCATAATCGAGCGCTTCCGCCACCTGGGCGATAACCTCCAGCGCCTCCTCGACCGGCAGCAGGTGGTCGGGATGGGTGTAGGCCTCGAGGCTGCTGCCCTCCACATAGTCCATGGCGATGTAGGCCAGATCGTGCTCCTCGCCGACATCGTAGACGGTGACCACGTTGGGATGATCGAGCCTGCCGGCAGCCTCGGCCTCGCGATGGAAGCGGCGTTGGATATCCTCGAGTTCATGACCCTCGAACTCCTCGGTGAAGGCGAGGCACTTGATGGCCACTTTGCGGCCGATCTTGGGATCGACGCCGCGGTAGACCACACCCATGGCGCCTCGTCCCAGTTCGCACTCGATGTGATAGCGGCCGATCACCGGGCGTTCGATGGTGGGGTCGTTGACCATCACCACCGTGGTGGCATTGCTGCCGCTGGTTCCCGTCAGCGATGCATGGTGGGTGACGGTGCGGAAACGTTGACGACGGCTCTCCACATCGCGGTAGGCCGGGTCAATCTCAGAAATCCGGTCATAGGAAGCGAGCGCCTTGCTGAACTGGCGCCGGCGCTCGAACTCAAGAGCGAGATGGTAGAACGGTTCGAGAGTCTCCCTTCCCGGCGGGCATTGGCAAAGGCGTTCGTAGGCGAGATCCAGCCTGCCCTGATTCATCAGGTTTTCGGCCAGAGTGCGCAGCGCATCACTGGTGCGTCGCTGCATCGCGGTAAGGCGGGAGGCGTGGCGCTGGTTGGAGAAGAGCGCGGCCTGACCGCCGAGCAGAAAGAGACTGGGGATCGTCACCGGCAGCCACTGTCCCTGCGTTACCAGAACCAGCACACCGGAGTTGAGCAGGACCAGGGTGCCGACGCCCCCGATCAGCAACCCGATACGCCCATGCCAGCGCGCCGGCAGCAGCACGAGATAAAGGAGTATTCCCAGCAACAGGCCGCGCTGGGAACCGTGGAACCAGGCCGGCACATCCAGCGCCGAACGGTTCAGCAACGCGGCCACGGTGTGCGCCTGCCACAGTACCGGCGCCAGCTGATAGCCGCCGGGTGCGGTCACCGGCGCCACCGATTCCGGCGCCACGGGGCCGAACAGCACCACCCGGTTACGCACCGAGCGCGAGGCATCGCTGCGGGTCCAGAGCGACATGATCGGGACCTCTTCAACCGCGCTTTGCCCGTTGCGCGCCTCGGCAGGCGGGGGGTAGGCCACCCAGTCGGTGGCGGTCGTTACCGGATTCCGCCCCAATTGCAGACGGCCGTTGGGGAGGAGCGTCAAATCGGCTTCGCGAAAGGCAAGACCGTTCATCGCCACCCGCAGGGCGAAGGAGGGGATCAATCGCTCGCCTTCGCGCCAGGCGAGGCGTGATCCGGTAGGCGTGCTGTCACTCATGGTTTCCAGATGTCCGATGCCGGCGGCCGCCTGGTTGAACTCGGGCAACGGCAGGCGATCGGGCGGCGCCTTGGCGCTGGGCGCCGCCATCAGGGGTGCGAGTGCGCCAGGAAGCCCTCCGGCACCGGCGGGTTTCAGCGGCCAACTGAGCGCCTCGTGCCGCTGGCCCGGAACCCCGCGATCCGCGCCCAGCACGACCGTTCCCGCGCGCTGCAGCGATTGCGCCAGGATGCGATCGGTATCGAGCCGGCGCAGCCAGTCACGTACCCGGTCGCGTGCGTCTTTGGGCAGGCCGACGGCTTGTTCCTGATATTCGGGCAGGCGGGCCGGTGTCTGCGGTTCGGCAAGCGGGAAGGCCAGGCCGATGGTGCGGGCACCCAGCTTGTGCAGCTGGTCGACCACCGAGGCGATGCGATCACGCGGCCAGGGCCAGGGGCCAAATCGTTGGATGGCCTCGCTGTCGACGGTGGCTACGGTGACTCGCTGGCTGACCGGGGCCACCGGTACCAATGACATGGCGAGACGCAACGCCCACTGCTCGATCTGCTGTACCGGCGCGGCATAGGTGGCCAGGACCACCACGAGGGTGGTCAGGCACAGCACGATCCGATAGCTGACGAGCAGACGGCGTAACACGGCGAATCAGTTGAGCCTGTGTTGAGATCCCGGTTCCGGGATCGCTTTGTTATGGAATCCCGATTGTCCTTGAATTCGCGGATCGGCTCAATGAAGGCGAGGATCGGCGGCGCGGCCGCCGATCCTCGCGTGGCGCTATTTGACGGTGAGCAGCTCGATTTCAAAGATCAGGGTCTCGTTCGGTCCAATGACATCGCCCGCGCCGCGTTCGGCATAGGCCAGCTCGGAGGGGATGAAGACCTGCCAGCGCGCGCCCTCTTTCATCAGTTGCAGGACCTCCTGCCAGCCGGGGATGACACCCCCCACCGGAAAGGAGGCGGGTTCGCCCCGGGTGAAGGAGCTGTCGAACTCGGTGCCGTTGATCAGGGTGCCGCGATAGTGCGCCACCACGGTATCGTCCTTGGTGGGTTGTTTACCGGCACCCGCCTTGATGACCTTGTACTGCAGTCCGCTGGGGGTCTGGGTGACGCCCTCTTTTTTGGCGTTTTCGGCCAGAAACTTCTTCCCGGTTTCCATCGCACTCACGGCTGCCGCGGCCTGTTTCTTATTCTGCTCCTCACGGACCACCTGCAACACCGCCTGGCGTTCCTCGGCGGTCAACCGCGAAGAGCGGCCGGCGTACACATCCTTCACCGCTTGGGCGAGGGCATCGGCGTCGAGATTGAGACCATCGCGCTTCAGACCCTGTCCGATCTGCAGGCCGATGGTGTAACCCAGTTTCTGCTGTTGGGTGGTCAGTTCGGTGACCTCGGCAGCCTGTGCGGGGGTGGCCGCCAGCAGCAGAAGGGCGGCGCCCAGCAGGGGATATCTCATGATGACTCCTTACGTTTTAATGGAAAGGTGTTCTTGGCATCTGCCATTGGCAAGGCCGCCATCTTCCCACAGGCGGAAAGCATGGGCCACCTCATTCGTTGGCGGCCGCCAGCGGTTTGCGGCCGGAGGACTCAATCTCTTCCAGGACCAGATCGCGTAGCGTGCGTTCCCCCAGAGAGCCGGCAATGGCCTGCTCGACTTCGCGGGTGACTGCCGCGACGCTGGAGTCGGCGACCATGGCCGTGCGCTCGGTGGCAATGCTCTCGCCACGCACGGCATTGTACAGTTCGATGAGCGTGATGTTCTCCAGCGATCGTGTCGGGGCCAATCCCGCGGGGCTGTGGGTTTCGTGCAGCAAGCCCTGCTGGCAGAGCGCGTGCGTAATGATACCGACGGCATCTTCCGTTGCCGCCAATCGGTGGGCCAGTTCGGCCTCATTCAGTGGCGGGCGTCCCTCATGGAAGGCGCGACCCACCAGCAGGCCGACCTGCAACGCCAGTGCTTCGCGCTCGCGATTGCTCAGGCGTAACACTTCGCGTGAGTGGCGCAGATGGTGCGGGTTCTGATGATAAAATGCGATGCTGGCACCGATCAGCAGGATCAGCCATCCCAGATAAAGCCAGATCATGAACAGGACGAGGCTGGCGAACGCGGAGTAAATGGCGGTGTATTTGGCCGAGTTGACGATAAATGCGGCGAAGGCCCAGCCTGTCGACTGCCAGAGGATGCCGGCGACGATGCCACCGATCAATGCCGATTTGAGCCGCACACGGGTGTTGGGCACGAAGATGTAGATCATGGTGAAGGCAGCGACGATGAGCATGTAGGGCACCAGACGCCCCACCGCATCGAAGAGCATACCCATCACCGGCAGTGCACGCAGGGCATCGACGACGCTGTTGCTCATGGCCGAGGCGGTAAGCCCCACCGCCGTGAAGACCAGCACCGGCCCGATCACCACGACGCTCAGATAGTCGCTGAAGCGCTGCGCGAAGCTGCGCGCATCGCTGACGCGCCAGGTGTAGTTGAATGCGCGCTCGATCTTTTGCAGCAGGGAAACCACGGTGTAGAAGAGCAGTATCAGGCCGACGCCGCCGAGCACGCCTGCCTTCACATTGCCAACAAATCCGATGACTTTCTCCGTAATCTCGATTCCCTTTTCGCCCATCGGTTCGAGTACATTGAGCATCAGCGACTCGATGCGGCTCTCGACGCCAAACCCTTTGAGCACTGAAAAACTGACCGCCAGCAGCGGGACCAGCGACAACAGGGTGGTATAGACCAGACTCATCGCACGCAGCGTCAGTTGTCCTTCGGCGATGTCGCGCACCACCACGTAGAGCGTGCGCGCCGCCTGAACCAGCCAGCGCCGCGGCGCTGGGATCGACGCCAGGCGATCGCGCCAGACAAGGTGCGTGAGTTGTTCTCTGAGTTGAACGATAGAGGGCATCGACGGTCTCCTTGTGGCAATGGTAGTGCCATCGGGCGGCGCTGCCCAGCGGTGGACGACTATTCCGGCGGCGGGACGGGAGAGGGATACTCAGAATGGGCAAGATCAAAACGGGCCGTTTTCGGCCAGCCTGGTGGTTGCGTGGACCCCATGCGCAGACACTGTGGGCCAGCAGTCTGCGGCGTACACCACGACCGCGATTGCAGCGCGAACGGCTGGGACTGCCCGATGGCGACTTCCTCGATCTGGATTGGGCGGTGGGCGGTGACGGTCCCGTGGTGCTGATTCTGCACGGCCTGGAGGGTTCGGTGAATTCGAACTACGCGTCGGGATTGCTGCGGGTACTTCAGGATGCGGGGTACACCGCGTTGGTAATGCACTTTCGCGGTTGCAGCGGCGAACCCAATCGGCTGCCGCGCGGCTACCATTCCGGGGAGACCAGCGACTTGATGCATCTGGTCGGCGTGATGCGCAAGCGCTACCCGGGGCGGGCTTTGGCCGTCGTGGGCTATTCACTGGGAGGTAATGTGCTGCTGAAGTGGTTGGGCGAGATGGGTGATCGCGCACCCGTGAATGCCGCCGTCGCGGTATCGGTACCGTTTCAGTTGGGACGTGTCGCCGATCGGCTGGGGCGCGGGTTCTCGCGTTTTTACCAGTGGGTTCTGTTGCGACGAATGCGCATCAACCTGAAACGAAAAATGGCGAACGTGCCATTGCCGATTGGGCCACTGCAGGTGGAGGCGTTAACCAGCTTCCGGCGTTTCGACGATGCGGTGACGGCACCGTTGCATGGATTTGCGGGCGTCGAGGATTATTACCGACGTTCCAGTTCGCGTCAGTTTCTGAAAACCATTTCCGTTCCCACACTGATTCTTCATGCCCTGGACGATCCGTTCATGACGCCCGATGTCGTGCCGTTGCGCGATGAACTCGGCGCAGGCGTGGAGCTTGAGGTGAGCGATTACGGGGGTCATGTGGGTTTTGTATCCGGCAATTCGCCGTGGCGTGCCATTTATTGGCTGGAGGAATGTATTCCCCGCTATCTGGATGACACGCTGCGCGCTGCGCGGCCCGACCGGTCGCTCGCACAGGAGAGCGTGGCGTGATGGAGCCGCTGACCATCGTGGTGCTGCTCGCTCTCGGTTTGGCGGGTCTTGTCGCGCTGGCCAGCGGAGTGGTGCGCGTTTTTCGACGTCGTTTGGTCACCGGCGGCGGCCTGACCACGCTGGGTGCCGCGTTAGCCGGCGCCGCTGCTCTCGGTCTGGGGTTGGCGAGCAACCTCTACACCTACAACCGCTTCACCCATGAACAGGCCGTGGTGGATCTCAATTTTGAACGGCTGGCCGATCAGCGTTATCGGGTTGCTGTCATCGATCCACAAAGCGGCGTGCAGCATTGGGAGGTTGGCGGCGACGAGTGGCAGCTGGATGTGCGTCTGTTGCGCTGGCAGGGCAAGGCTACGTTGCTGGGACTGGATCCGCTGTATCGATTGGAGCGGCTCAGCGGGCGCTACCGCGATCTGCAACGTGAACGGGAGGCGCCGCGCAGCGTCCATGCGTTGAACCCGTCAGCGGGTCTCGATCTGTGGCAATTGGCGAAGGGTTACGAAGAGTGGTTGCCGTTCGTCGATGCCGCTTACGGCAGTGCCACCTATCTGCCCATGGCCGACAAGGCGCAGTACACAGTCACCATCAATGCCAATGGTCTGGTCGCGCGGCCGGCCAATGAGGCGGCCAAAGAGGCATTGCGACGCTGGTAAGCGGATCGGCCTTCTAGAGCAGGCGTCCGGCGCTGACCAGGCGTTCACGCCAGAATCGATCATTGAGCGAGCCGCGGGTGACATGCTTGCCACTCGAGGGGGCATGTACAAACTCATTGCTGCCGGAATAGATCGCGACATGCCCCACTTTTTCGTTGAAATAGAAAAAGAGCAGATCCCCGGGGGTCAGTTCCGCCAGATCGATCGGTTGTGCGGTGCGATAGAGGTCGCGGGTTGTGCGAGGGACATGTACACCGGCGCTCCGGTAGGAGTAGTAGACCAGGCCACTGCAATCGAAGCCACGCGGCGAGGCACCGCCGTAGCGATAGGGCGCTCCCACCAGCCCGGCAGCGGTACGCACGACACGAACACCGGTGCGCTCGACGATCGCCGGTTGGGTGGCGGTTTGCTGAGGGGTCGTTGGCGGAGTCCAGCGGACGGCACTGGCACAACCTTCGAGTGCCATAAGAATGCCGAAGATCAACAGATAATGGAGTCGCGTTGCAAACATGAACCGGTCCCCGTTGCGGCTTGCGCGTTTCATCCCAACCCAACGCTGCGGCAGGATCTGTGATCGGCTTGGCAGTTCATGGCCAAGGAACCTCTGATCGAGTCGTGTTCAGCGATTCTGCCGTCCCGGAGCGGTGATTTCGGTGTTGAAAAGCGCTCCCTAAAGGTAACGTTTTTCCAGGAAATGCTTCAAGTGCGCGGGCCAGCGTCCGGTAAAACAGAGCCCGCCGTATTCCAATGTCGCTTGTTCGTTACCCAGTGTGACCAGTGTGGGATGTCGCGGTGCACGATAGGGAACGGCGTGCCTTCCATCGAGGAGTCGCGCGAGGTTTGCCACGACGGCGCGCCCCTGGTGCATGGCGTGGCTGGCCCTTTTCGTTTCCTGGTAACGATTGCCCGCGATTTCCGTCGCATCGCCGACCACGAAACAATGCGGGTGATCTGTTAATTGCAATGTTGGGGTAACCGTCAGGCTAGCTGCCGTTGTCCGCAATCCCTGCATCGCAAATCGTAAATCGGTGTGACTGCCGATGCAGCACAGCACGCGCCGTGCCGGTAGTTCACCCTGTGAGCTTATCACCCGGTCGTGGCCTATACGCGCTGCCCGCTGTCCGGTCAACACCTCGATACCGCTACGTGTGAGCTGGCGGAGCAGTGTCGCGCTAAGTCGTGGGTGACACCGGGGAGCGAGGCGGGATTCCTGTTCGATGAGTGTGACTGCGATGCGCTGAGGGGCCATATTGTGCTCCCCGCAGAGGCGGTCGCACAGCAACCGGATACCGATGGAAAACTCGATTCCGGTGAGGCCGCCCCCTACCACGACCAGCGATTGTCTCTCCGGTTTACAGGCCTGCAAACCGCAAAGTTCGCGAATCTCGTCTCGCAAGCGCAGCAGATGGCGCGTTGCTTTGGGGTAGTAGACGCAAAAGCCATCGTCCTGCTCGATGGGTATCGCCTTGCCGCCGGGCGCGAGAATCAGATAGTCGAATGACGACCGCTGCGTTTGCGTTTCGACCTGTTTGGACTCGAGGTCGATGCGTTCAATGCGTTGCGCCAGGAAACGGATGCAGTCGTGGTCGAGCAGTTCCCGGAGCGGCCAATTGAGATGCCGGTCGGGGATATCACCCATCAGCAGTCGCGGCAGTATCGGATAGTTGTAGAGCACCGGGGTTTTATTGAATACGGTGATATCGAGATCGGCTCGCCGTAGGCGGGCAAGTTCCTGTGCGGCTGCCAGTCCCCCAAAACCGCAGCCGACGATGATGATGCGTTTTTGACTCATGGGTTGGGAGTGTAATGGAGTTGGGGGTTGAGGTTTAGGGTTGGATTTGCGCGGCTGCGCCGCGTTGTATTGAATCGGGGAGTCCGCCCCCGAACTCGGACTACTTTTCTTTGCATGCCCAAAGAAAAGTAGCCAAAAGAAATGACACCCCACATCGCAGCCCGCCTTTGGCGGGTACCCTGCGCGCCTCCGCGACCAGCGGCGCTCGCGAACTCGCGATCCCTGCGGGATCACTCAGACATGCGCTCGCTCCGTCCCGCTGTTCGCTCCGGTGCTCGGCTGCGCTGAAGGGGAAAAAGGGTGTTTACCCTCCCGTCGGCAGCGCCGAGTAGCGGAGGGCTGTGAGGTCAAGGCCCGCAGGGGCGAAGCCAGGGAAGGCGAGCTTTCATCGTCAGCGCAAGGATGCGCTGTCGATGAAACCCCTCACAGACCGAGCAACGCAGGGAACCGATCAAAGATCGGCGCGGCCGTTGGGTGCCCTTTCTTTTCGCCTCTTTTCTTTGGGCATGCAAAGAAAAGAGGTCCGGCTGCGGAGACGGAATCCCCGCACCAAATAACCGCGGCGCAGCCGCACAGAAGAAATTGCTTCTCTTGTGTGAGTGAAACATATGTGTCCGTGAGCTGTATCGTCGCCAAGCTATCCTCTACTGCCCAAACACCTTGCGCAACAGTTCCGATGTCCGCGCCACTGGATTCTCCCGTATCCGCTGTTCCTCCAACGCCAATTCATGGAACAAACCATCCAAAGCGCGCTGCGTGACGTAGCCGTCGAGATCCACTTCTTCAGGTTTCATATAGCGGGTGACAAAATCCGCCTTGTCGATGACGCGCTTGTAGGTGCGTGTCACTCCCGCGGTTTCGGTGGCGGTTTTAACGATAGGCAACATGCGTTCGGTAAGTGGAGCCCGGGTGCGTGTCTGGAAATAGCTTGTGGCCGCATCGTTGGGACCCTTCAGGATAGCGGTCGCATCCTGCCAGCTCATGTCGCGTATAGCAGTGGTGAAAATGTCGAGACCGTCACTCACCGCGCGTTCGGCGGCATGGTTCATGGTTGCGATGAACTCGTCGGCGAGTTGATCCTGTTTGAGCGTGCGCAGAAGCTTTTCGACTTTCCCCAAGGATTCCGGCATGGGGATGCGGAGCTGGGGATGATCGAGGAAACCGTTGGCCTTACCCAAGCGTTCCGTCGCTCGTTTCGCAGCCACCAGCAACGCTTCACGCAGGCCCGCGGCGATTTCTTTTTCGCCAATCGCCGCGCTGTCCGGGGAACTGGCCGTTCCTTTCCCCGAGAGGCTCTGTTTGAGATCTTGCAGAAAGCCCTTCCAATCAGCGTGGGCACCAATGGGCATTGCGATCATAAGTGCCAGGAGCGGGAGTGCCATTAAAAAATGTCGAGCAGCCATGGGGGATCTCTCGGGAATAGGCCAGAACCGAAATAATAGCGTGAATTGCGCAGCGTATCTCTGCAGGGCTGCGCTATTGCGTGGGGACGCTCCTGATAGATGGGTTCGTGTATCATCGGCGTTCACTCTCACCGCTTTTACAAAAAGAGACGCGATCCGTGCCCCTACTCGATGCCGCTGAGCTTTATCGACGCTGCGATTCCGCGAAGTTCAAGTTTGACACCACGGCGGAACTCGCCGCGTTGGATGGCATTATTGGACAGGGGCGGGCATTGGCGGCACTGCAGTTCGGTATCGGGATGCGCTCTGAAGGTTACAACCTCTACGTTCTTGGGCCGCCTGGAACCGGAAAACAGACAGCGGTACGCCAGTACCTGGAACTGCAGGCGACCCATCAGCAGCGACCGCCGGATTGGTGCTATGTCAACAACTTCCAGAATCCCCGGCAACCGCGTGTTCTGACACTGCCCGCAGGCAGGGGGCATCGGTTCAAGACGGATATGGAGCAACTGCTGGAGGAACTCAAGTCGGTTATCCCGGCCGCCTTCGAGAGCGATGAATATCAGAAAGCCATCCGCTCTATGGATGAGGAACTCAAGCACCGTCAGGAGCAGGCTTTCGAGGAGTTGGGCAGCGAGGCGGCAACACACGGATTGGGATTGATTCGTATGCCCGCCGGGTTCCTTTTCGCGCCTTTACGAGATGGTGAGGTTCTGGCACCTGAAAAGGTGGCTGAACTGCCCGAGGAGGAGTTGAATCGCTTGCAGGCAGAGCGTGAAAAGCTTGAAGTGAAGCTGGAGAAACTGTTGCGTGAGATCCCGCGTTGGCGGCGTGAAACGCGGGAGAAGGTGCGTTTGTTGAACGAGCAAATCGCCCTGGAAGCGGTCGGCTGCCAGATGGCGGAGATTCACGAACATTATGTCGACCTGCCCGATGTGCAACGCTATCTGGATGATCTGCAGCGTGATGTGCTCGAGCATTTGAACGAGTTTCAGAAATCGGACGGTGAAGAGATAATCGCTTCCGGGTCATCGGCTACAGAGTGGGCTCGACGCTATACCGTAAATCTCATAGTGGACAATGGTGCGGTAGAACGGGGCGCACCCGTTGTTTTCGAAGACCACCCTACCTATCAAAATCTGGTGGGCCGTGTTGAACACATTGCCCAGATGGGAGCGCTGATCACCGATTTCACTTTGATTCGTGCGGGAGCCCTGCATCGTGCCAACGGCGGTTATCTGGTGCTCGACGCGCATAAGATACTGAGTCAACCGTTCGCATGGGCGGGATTGAAGCGCGCGTTACGGGCCAGTCAAGTGTGCATCGAGTCGCTTGGGCAGGCGCTGAGTCTGGTCGCGACGGCAGGTCTCGAACCGCAGCCCATTCCGCTCAATGTCAAAGTGGTGCTGATCGGCGAGCGCCTGCTCTATTACCTGCTGTGTGAGTATGATCCAGACTTCAATGAACTCTTCAAGGTAGCGGCGGATTTTGAAGACCGCATCGAGCGAAACGACGAGAGTGACCTCCTCTACGCACGTCTGATCAGCACCCTGGTACGCAAGGAGGGGTTGCGTCATTTTGATCGGCTTGCCGTGGGGCGCGTCATCGAGCAGGCGGCGCGCTTGGCGGCGGATGCCACCCAGCTCTCGACGCATATGCGCAGTATGGCGGATCTGATGCGTGAAGCGAATTACTGGGCCGGGCAGGCGAAGCAGGAAGTGGTTCGTATTGACGATGTGCGTCGTGCGATCAGCGAGCAGACCTATCGCGCCAACCGGGTTCCCGATCGGTTGATCGAAGCGATGCGTCGGAACCTGGTGTTGATCGACACCGATGGTGAAATGATTGGACAGATCAACGGCCTGTCAGTGCTCGAATTGGGAGCGCACAGATTCGGGCAACCGTCGCGAATCACTGCAACCGTGCGCCTTGGCGAAGGCGAGGTCATCGACATTGAACGCGAGGTGGAACTGGGTGGTGCACTGCACTCCAAGGGGGTGATGATTCTTTCAGCCTATCTCGCGTCACGTTATGCCAGTGAGAACCCGCTGTCGCTGTCGGCGACGGTCGTTTTCGAACAGAATTACGGGTATGTGGAGGGCGATAGTGCTTCCGTGGCGGAGCTGTGCGCGCTGCTTTCCGTATTGGCGCAGGCGCCGATCAGGCAATGCTTGGCGGTGACAGGGTCGGTGAACCAACACGGTGTGGTGCAGGCAATCGGCGGCGTCAACGAAAAGATCGAGGGTTTTTTCGATCTCTGTAAAGCGCGTGGCCTGACGGGGCGTCAAGGCGTGTTGGTACCGGAGTACAATGTCCAACACCTGATGTTGCGCGAGGATATCGTCGAAGCTGCGGCCGCCGGGCGGTTCCACGTCCACTCGGTTCGCAATGTCGATGAGGCGATTGAGATATTGACCGGCGTGGAAGCGGGAGTGCAGCGCGATGGTGAGTACTATCCGCAGGGCAGCATCAATGCGCGCGTTTCTGAACGACTGTATCAATTCGCTGAGATCCGTCGTTCGTTCAGCGAACACAGCAAGGAGGGCGCTGACGGATTGGACTCCACAGCTTGATGCAACCGAGGAAACTGGAACAGCGATGGCTGGGTCACGTTCGCCTGCGGCGGTTGCGCAAAGTTGAGCGGGCGATAGCGCGGGACTTGCCTGCCGTTGCCGGGGACACAGATTGCGCGAGATCACAAAGATGAAGGATCTGGAAGCGGAAAATCGCGCTCTGCATAGAAGGCTTAAAGTGCTGATGCGCTGGGCCGAAGAGAATGAAGAGCGCATGCGACGTTTTCAGGCGCAGGAGTTGCGGCTTCTCGGCATCAATTCGCTCTACGAATTATTGTTGATGCTGGTGCATGAGACGCGTGTCAAATTCAAGCTCGAGGTCATCACTCTGGTATTGTTGGACGGCGATCACGAGATTCGCCATTTGCTTCAACATCTGGGCGTCAAGCCCGCAGAACTTCCGCAGTTGCTGTTCGTCGACGTGGCCGAGGTTATCGAAGCCTTGTTCAACGAAAAGCGCGAACCTGCCTTGAGTGGTTGCGCACCCGAGTTGTCCGCTCGATTGTTTCCTTCGCCACTGCGGCAACCGCGAAGTACCGCGCTGCTGCCGCTGGTGCGCGATGGGAGGATAATCGGCAGCATCAACCTCGGCAGCGAAGATGTCGATCGCTATCGGGGCACTCACTTCACCGATTTTCTGGCGCATTTTGGCGCAGTGGTTGCGGTTTGTCTGGAGAACGCGCTGAACCATGAACGACTTAAACTGGTGGGGTTGACCGATACCCTCACCTCGGTTGCGAACCGCCGCTATTTCGATCAGCGATACGAAGAAGAGCTGCGCAGGGTGGAACGGGAACACCATGCATTGGCGTGTCTTTTTCTCGATATCGATCACTTCAAACGAGTCAACGACACTTACGGGCATACCGTGGGCGACTATGTGCTGCAGGGTGTGGCCAGGATCATCAAAGCGCATCTTCGTAACGTCGACATTCTGGCCCGTTACGGAGGTGAGGAGTTCGTCGCGGTTTTGCCGGGCACGGCGACGGAGGAGGCGGTAATCATTGCCGAACGGATACGCTCCGCCGTGGAACAGGAGACCTTCAACCATCCGGATCATGATCCGTTTCGGGTTACCCTTTCCATAGGGGTTGCCGGTGTGGCGGACGGCGATCCGCTTCCGCAAATGCTGGGACAGAAACTGATTGAGACCGCGGACAACGCGTTGTACGAGGCCAAGGATGGGGGGCGCAATCGAGTAGTGAGAGCGAGCGTTGCCGTCTGATGCGCGGTGTAAGCATGGCGCAAAGCCGCAGTGGTTTTTACCACGGTCAGTCGGCACAGCGTTGAAAAAGGGGTTGACAACTCAAACGTCAACGGGTAGCGTCGCGCGTTACCTGCAAATAATATGTACTCAAGTAGGGGTATTACAATAAAACCAGGGAGGCTGCCCCCAGGCAGCATGGAGTCGCGCCGTTCGCATCACGACGACTATGTAACTGCAACCCCGTAATGGGATGCAGTTGGTGGAAGGGAATCCGCCGCGTGCCGATAGTTACCTAATTAAACCAAAAGTAGTTTACGGCTTGCGGAGGAAGTGATGTTCAAACTGTTCGTGGTCACAGTCGTAGCGGTTGTGGTCAGCAACCTGATTTTTATCGTTTAAAAGACACAGAACACTCCAGACAAAATGGAGGAGGAGGGGGGTTACGCGCTCCGTGCAATCGAAGGGCGTACATACATAATAATAAATGAAAAGCTGTTACTCGGTACCGGGGCCCGATGTGTCCCGGTATTTTTTTGTCAGAATTCTGGCTTCCCGCGTTGACAAAAACCGGCCTGGCATGGGCACTATGCCGGGTACTCGTTGCATATATTCCCGGTAAGCATCGCCGTGGTATTGGATCAGCTTGTGCTCCTCGAATCGGGAGCCAACGATGAAGTACGCGGTGATGCAGAGCGCACTGACCAGGAATGCGCCATCCATCTGGCGCGTCCAGATAAGTACCAATGCCAGAAAGTACCAGGGGTGGCGCACATAGCGGTGAAGATGCGATATGTGCAAGCTTTCCTGATCCTCGACCCGTCGTTCAGAACCGCGCCATTGCCGGGTGCCCAGAAACTCCGCGGTGTCATAGTCTTTCAATGTCAATACAAAGCCGACCAAAGCAAGGACGGCCAGGGAGTTGGCAACCCACAAGCTCACGCCGGTCCATTGCCAGAGCGGAGTCCCCTGCCAGCGATGCATGAGATAGAGCGGCGGTGCGAGCAGAACGACGGCGAGGCCATTGAAGGCCAGGCGGTAAACACGCGGTGCCCATGGCCAGCGGCTGGCAGCCCGGCGCTTGAGAGCGAGGGTCGCCAGCAGTGAATGCAGCAGCCCATAGCCTGCCCAGGCGAGTATCAGGACGATTATCTGAAGTGCGGTGAGTTCCATGTCCAGGACCATTGTAGCGCTCGGCGTATGAGCGTTGCGCTCTTTGTGCCAATCCATACAATGAGCACTCATTTTACGCCAGGTACCTCTCCATGGGATTCAGATGCGGCATCGTTGGATTGCCCAACGTGGGTAAATCCACACTGTTCAACGCGCTCACCAGGGCCGCCATCGCGGCCGAGAACTACCCGTTCTGCACCATTGAACCCAACGTGGGGGTGGTGCCGTTGCGCGATGCGCGCCAGGACGCGTTGGCGGCAATCGTCAAGCCGCAGCGAGTGGTTCCCACCACCATGCAGTTTGTCGATATCGCCGGTCTGGTGGCAGGTGCTTCAAAGGGTGAGGGGTTGGGCAACCAGTTCCTGGCCAATATCCGCGAGACTGACGCCATCGCTCATGTGGTGCGTTGCTTCGAGGACGATGATGTGACGCATGTCTCCGGTCGTATCAATCCGGCCTCGGATATCGAGGTGATCAATACGGAGCTGGCATTGGCCGATCTTGCGACCGTGGAGAAGGCGGTCGAGCGCGCACGCAAGGCGACCAAGGCGGGCGGTGATAAAGAAGCCATCGCACGCCGGGAGCTGTTGATCAAGATCGAGGCACACTTGAACGAAGGCCGTCCGGTGCGGGCCATGGAGCTGTCCAAAGAGCAACTCCTGCTGATCCGCGATCTCCATTTCCTGACGATCAAACCGACGATGTACCTCGCCAACGTGACCGAGGACGGATTCGAGAACAATCCTCACCTCGATGCCGTGTTCGCAATCGCCGCTACCGACGGTTCCGAAGTGGTGCCGTTCTGCGCCGCGATGGAGGCCGAGATCGCGCAACTCGAAGAGGCCGACAAGGCGGAGTTTCTCGCCGAAATGGGTCTTGAGGAAGCCGGGTTGGATCGCGTGGTGCACGTGGGTTATCGCCTGCTGGGGTTGCAGACCTATTTCACCGCGGGCGAGAAGGAGGTGCGCGCCTGGACCGTTCGCATCGGCGCCACGGCGCCCGAGGCGGCCGCGGTGATCCACACCGATTTTCAGAAGGGTTTTATCCGCGCCGAAGTGATCGCCTACGATGATTTCATTGCCTGCCGAGGCGAACAAGGGGCCAAAGAGGCGGGTAAATGGCGCCTGGAGGGCAAGGAGTACATCGTCCAGGACGGCGATGTCATCCACTTCCGCTTCAATGTCTGACCGGCTGTTGCGCCTGCAGTAGAGCGCTCAGTTCCTCGGCGGGCAAGGGGCGTTGAAACAGATAGCCCTGGTACTCGTCGCAGCCGGTGCGGCGCACCTGAACCAATTGCGCTTCGTTCTCCACGCCCTCGGCGATCAATCGCAGATTCAGCGTCTTGGCGATGCTCGCCACCGCGTTGATGATGGCGAGGCTGCCCTCATCACTCTCCAGGTCGGCAATAAAACTGCGGTCGATCTTCAGTGTCTCAACTGGGAAACCTTTGAGATAACTCAGCGAGGAGTACCCGGTTCCGAAATCGTCGATGGAAAGCGAGACGCCCAGCGCCTTGAGTTCGCGCAGCAACTCGATGTTCTCTTCGCGGTTCTCGATCAGAACGCTTTCGGTCAGTTCCAGTTCCAACCAGGGACTTTCGGGTGTCATTGGGCAATCGAGGTCCGAAATCGTCTTCAATAACCCGGGGTTGAGTTGCAGCGCCGAGACGTTGACGCACATGCGCAGCGGATACCCCAACCGGGACCAACGCTTGCGTTGCAGGCAGGCGCTTTCGATAACCCAGGCACCGATGCGCGGGATCAGTCCCATCTCCTCGGCCACCTCGATAAAGCGATCGGGCGCCACCATGCCGCGCACCGGATGACGCCAGCGGATCAGGGCCTCGCAGGCGACGATCTGGCCACTGCTCACGGCGACGATGGGTTGGTAGAAGAGTTCGAACTCATTGTCCGCCAGCGCCCGACGCAGTTCGCCCTCCAGACGCAAACGTTCGACAGCCAGACTGTTCATCTCCGCGGCGTAGAAACAGAAGTCGTTTCGACCCTTGGTTTTGGCGTGGTACATGGCGGTATCGGCGCAACGCAGCAGCTCCGCGCTGGTGGTCGCGTCGTCGGGGAAAATGCTGATCCCCACGCTGCAGGAGATGTTGAGCTGATGGGCGTCGATGGCAAAGGGTTGTGCGAGTGAGCTGATGATCTTGGTAACGACCGGCAGTATCTCCTCGGCTTCTTGGATGCCGCGCAGCACCAGCACAAACTCGTCGCCGCCGATGCGCGCCAACGAATCGTCGGCACGCAGACCTTTGTTCAAACGCGTAGCGACTTCCCGCAGCAGCTCGTCGCCCACGGTGTGTCCCAACGAATCGTTGATGCGTTTGAATCGATCGAGGTCGATAAACAGTACCGCGAGGCGCAACTCTTCGCGCTGGGCGTGGGCGATCGATTGTTTGAGACGATCGCCGAGCAGATAGCGGTTGGGCAGTTCGGTCAGCGCATCGCGGGTTGCCAGCCACTCGATGCGCTCTTCGGCCATCTTGCGCTCGGTAATATCGCGCGTGATGCCGACCATCTGATAGGGCTCGCCCTGCTCGTCGCATATGGGATAGCCGCGCGAGACAACCCAGCGCAGCGAACCATCCGGTCTGACGATGCGATACTCCTCGTTATAGTGTTCGGTCGGACGGCTGGCCTGCGCGACCTTGACGCGATCGTAATCCTCGGGATGGACCCGGCGCAGGAAATCGAGCGGATCGCGGTAGAGGTCTTCACGGGACAGTTCCCAGATCCGCTCGTAGGCGGGACTCACATAAAGCTTGGCGCCGCTGCGCTGATCCTTGATCCACAGCACCTCATCGACATTGTTCGCCAGTTGATTGAACTGCTCGTGGCTGGTGCGAGCCTCCTGTTCCGCGGTTTCACGGCGCGCCAGCTCTTCCCGTAGATCAAAGGTGCGCGAGCGCACCAGGCGACGCAGAGAGATGACCCAGAAACCGGTCAGGAGCAGAGCCGCGGCGATGGGCCCGGCAATCGGCAGTGCATCGCGGACAAGCTCGCCCGCGGTTCGCGGTGTGACACGTTTCGGCGTAAACCACTTCTGATAAATGGTTGCGTATTCACCGGATTCGAGCACCTTCTTGAGTCCGCTGTTGACCCGGTCAAGCAGCGCCGTATTGCCCTTGAGGACGGCAAAACCGTATTCGCGGGGCATGAAGGGGCGACCGACCGGGACCACGTTCCTGATCTGCTGGCGGGTGATCAGATACTGACTGATCAGGTTGGTGACAATCGCGCAGTCACCGTTGCCGGCCTGCAGCTGCCGGATTGCATCGGGTGCCGAGGGAACGGGCAGCGTGATCACGCCAGGGAAGCGCGTGGCAAGATACTCTTGCGTGCTGGCGCTGTCCTGAACCAGTACGCGCGTGCCGTCGAGTCTGGCGGGGTCGCAGCGAGCGCTCTCGCCTTTGCGCGCAAAAAGCTGGTCAGTGATGATGGCGAACGGTGTGGCGAAATCGAGGCGTATCTCGCGTTCGCGCGAGCGGGTCATGTCGGCGATATGGACGGTTTTTTCGGTCTCAAAGGCGCGGCGGATCTCCGCCCAGGGCCCGAGTTTTATGGCGATCTCAAAGCCGCCCGCCTCGCCAACGGCGCGGATCAGATCGACATTGAAACCACGGGGTATGCCATCGCTGTCGAGGTACTCAAAGGGAGGGTAGTCGCGGTCGCTTCCGAACACCACACTCGCCGCGGCATGGTGCGGCGCGGTTCCGGCCAGTACCGCGCACGCGACAAACACGACACGCCGGAAGCGGCTTCGTAACGTGGAAAGCATCCTTACTTCCTTATGCAGAGCAACAATCAAAATCGTTCTTGTTTTAACTAAAAAAATGAAACGCGATCAGCCATTCCGATGCTGTGCGATGACGAAGGCGGGAAACAACACACCGGATAAAGGTGGATGATTGGGGTAACGGTACCAGTACAAGCCTCAAGGTCAACCCATAATTGAAACTGGAGCTTGCCTTGACACAGGATGATGCGGGCATGAAAATACGCGGTCTCTTTCGGTTAGCTGCCGAAGCCGAGCAAAATGGCTATGTAGCTCAGTTGGTTAGAGCACATCACTCATAATGATGGGGTCCCCTGTTCGAGTCAGGGCATAGCCACCAGATGACCTCCAGGCCCGCCTTCCGGCGGGCTTTTTTGCGTTTCCTATTCTCAGTAGCGAATGAGCACCACGTGTCTACGGCTACAAAGGTTCCGCTCGCCGGTCAACGCGGGAAGCGAGGCGGTTCCGATCGGAGCGAAGACCATGCGGGTGATGGCCGTCCGGCGGTGCATCGACACCTTATCTGAACGCTTCGGGTAGCGTCGAGAGTAGCTCTGCGTGCAGTTCCGGAGTGGCCGCGGCTATCACGCGCCCGTCGGAACGCAGATGCAGCGCTGCCCCCGTCCAGTCCGTTATCACACCGCCTGCGCCTTCGATGATGGGCACCAGGGGAAGGTAATCGTAGGGTTTCAGGGAGGACTCCATCACGGCGTCCACGTATCCCGCAGCAAGCAGCGCGTAGCTGTAGCAGTCACCGCCGAAGCGGCGCAGGGCGGCGCGGGCGGTGACGGTGTTCAGCGCATCGAGTTCCTCGGGGGTGAAGATGTCGACCGAAGTGGCGTAGACGCTGGCCTGGCGGAGTTCACGGCAGGCGCGCGTGCGACAGGGCCGCCCGTTCAGCGTGGTCGCCCGGCTCGATGCCCCCGCCCAACGCTCGCCCAGGGCCGGCATGTCGACGATGCCGATCACCGGCCGGCCATGTTGCAGCAGGGCGATCAGGGTGCCGAAAGTCGGCATGCCGGTGATGAAGCTCTGGGTGCCATCGATGGGATCCAGCACCCAGGTTTCCGCACCCTCCAAGTTGCTCCCGCCATGTTCCTCACCGAGGATGCCGTGGTGCGGGTAGCGGGCGGTGATCATCTCGCGCATGGTCGATTCGACCGTCCGATCGGCAATGGTAACCGGCGATGCGTCGGCTTTGTGCTCCACCTCCAGGGGATTGCGGAAATAGCGCAACGCCACCGGCCGGGCGGCATCCGCGAGGTCTTCTGCGAACCGGATCAGTTCGGGCTCCGGGGCGGCCCCGGCAGGGTTGCTATCCGTGTCCTGGGGGCTCATGGATGGCCGATCGCCTTTCGCTGCACTTCTTCTGACACCCTAGACAACAACCATAAAAATGCAATAATCCACAATATTCCACATTCGAGGCAAGGTGCCAACCGTTCGTGGAATCTCACCCCCCTCAGGTCCAGGGAGCCTGAACCCACCTCTCAGGAGGACACAATGAAAAATTCCAATTGGCTGTTATCGCTTATGGCTGCTGCGGTTTGCCTTGTTGGCTCCACAGTGGCGCATGCCGGTGAAATCACGGTCTACACGGCCCTCGAAGAAGAGGAGATCGCCGACTATATTGCTGCCGCCAGCAAGGCGATGCCCGATATCAAGGTAAATGTGCTGCGTCTATCCACTGGCAAGCTGGGAGCACGGATACTGGCGGAAGCGGAGAATCCGCAGGCCGACGTGATCTGGGGCTGGGCGGTTACCGCGATGATGGATCCGCGCATCCTGGCGATGCTCGAACCCTATGCGGCAAAGGGAGCGGATAAGCTCAACGCCGCCCATCGCGATCAGCAGGGGCGCTGGTTCGCGCCCACCGGGTACATGGGGGCGTTCTGCGTCAACACCGAAAGGCTGGCGCAGAAAGGGCTGCCCATGCCGACCAGCTGGCAGGATCTGGCCGATCCGCGCTTCAAAGGCGAGGTGCTGATGCCTGATCCCAACTCTTCCGGTACCGGTTACCTGCACGTGATCTCGCTGCTCCAGGGCATGGGCGAGGAGCAGGGTTGGGCACAGCTGGCCGCCGTCGATCCCAACATGGCGCAGTACACCTCGTCGGGTTCCAAGCCGTGCAAGGCGGCACGCGCCGGGGAATACACCGTCGGAGCCTCGCTGGCCTTTACGGCGCTGAAGTCCATCGAAAGCGGCTATCCGCTGAAAATGGTGATTCCCAAGGGCGGTGCCGGCTACGAGCTGGAGGCCTCGGCGCTGATGGTGTCCAGCAAGAACAAAGGCGACGCCAAGCGGTTTCTCGACTGGACGCTTTCCAAGGATGCAACGGACCTGTACGGTGCTTTCAAGGCTCTGATCACCGTGCCGGGCGTCAAGCCGTCGGCAGCGGCGGAAAAGGCGGGTCTGCCGGCGGATCTGAGCGGTGCGCTGGCAAAGATCGATTTTGCCGCCTCCGCGAAAGCGCAGACAGAGATCAAGAAGACCTGGAAAGAGAAGTTCGGTCGCTGATCGAGCTGCGTTTCCGGCGGGCACTCTGGCAGGTGGAGTCGCCCGCCGGTTTCCTGCAGCACCCCCCGGTGTTCTGCGGGTGCCAAAAGGACCAGTCAGAATGTATCTCGACGTTCATGATCTGACGAAAACCTTCGGCGATTTCACCGCGCTGGAAAACGTCTCTTTCCAGTTGGAGCGTCACGAGTTCGTCTGCCTGCTGGGTCCCAGCGGCTGTGGCAAAACCACCCTGCTGCGCATCATCGCCGGATTGACTGATCACGACTCGGGATCGGTTCGCCTGCAGGGCGAGGATCTCGCCGGCCTGCCCGCGCGCAAGCGCGGCTTCGGCATTGTGTTTCAGTCCTACTCGTTGTTCCCCAACATGACCGTCAGCGAGAACATCGGCTATGGTCTGAAAATTCGCGGTGCGACCAAAGCGGACATCGCCGCGCGCGTCGATGGCCTGTTGGAGACCATCAAGCTCCCGGAACTGGCCGACCGGTTTCCGCGCCAACTCTCGGGTGGGCAGCAGCAGCGCATTGCCCTGGCGCGCGCCATTGCGGTGGATCCGCTTCTGCTGTTGCTCGACGAACCGCTCTCCGCCCTGGATGCCAAGGTGCGGGCGGAGCTGCGGATCGAGATCCGCGAACTGCAGCGATCCCTGGGCATTCCGACGCTGATGGTGACCCATGATCAGGAAGAGGCAATGCTGCTGGCGGACCGCATCATCTGCATGAAGGATGGCCGGGTGGAGCAGAGTGGTACGCCGGAGGATCTCTACCTGCGCCCGGCGACCCATTTCGTCGCCGACTTCATGGGGGTCAGCAATCTCATTCAGACTCCGTCGATACGCGAGTGCATGCCTGCCCTGATGGCGCATCGCCCCACCGGCGACGATCACGCCTATGTCGCCTGTATCCGGCCCGAACAGATTGCCCTCGCTCCCGATCCCACGGGTCACGCGGTAGTGAAGGACATCTCCTTCCTGGGGAATGTCAGCCGTATCAGGGTGGACTGTCCCGCGGGCGATCTCCTGATCGAGGCGCACGGACGCATGGAAATCACCGTCGGGCAGCCGGTGCGGCTCGATATCCGACCGGAAGACTGCTCCTGGGTGAGGACCGAGACCCGGGCCAGCGGTGGCTGATGAGCGTGGTTGAAAAGGCGGTTGTCCCGGTCGCACGCAGGCGCGGATGGGACGGTGACCGACTCCTCATTGCAGCGTGCGTCGTGGTTCCGGTGCTGGGATTGCTGGCGTTCTTTGTCTACCCCCTGTCGCAGGTATTTCTGCGCTCCATCACCGAGGCGGATGGGGGTTACGGTATCGGTAATTACCTGGAGATCCTCTCCTCCAAGGGTTTCTGGCGTGCCACCGGGCACAGCCTGGAGATGGGGCTTTCCACCACCGCGATCAGCCTGCTGCTGGGCTTTGTCATCGCGCATGGCACCCACCGCTGTTCGTTTCGCGGCAAGACGCTGATCCGTGCCGCCATCGTGCTGCCGTTACTGGCGCCCTCGCTGGTGCAGGGCCTGGGTCTGATCTTTCTCCTCGGCCGCAACGGGTTGATCAACAATTGGTTCGGTCTGGAGCTCGACATCTACGGGTTCTGGGGGCTGCTGCTTGCCAACGTTTTTTACGCCCTGCCGCAGGTGGTGATGATCATCGGCGCGACGCTCTCGCTCTCCGATGCGCGCACCTACGAGGCGGCGGAGGTGATAGGCGCGTCGCCGTGGCGGCAGTTTCTGGATATCACCCTGCCCAACGCCAGGTTTGGCATCCTCGGCGCGGCCTTCGTCGCCTTCACGGTCACCATCACTGATTTCGGCAATGCGGCGGTGATTGGCGGCGACTACTCGGTGCTGGCCACCGAGATCTACAGTCAGGTGATCGGCCAGATGAACTTCAACCTGGGTGCGGTGGTGGGTATCCTGCTGCTGCTGCCGACGGTGATCTCCTATTACATCGAACGACTCGCCGAGAAACGGCAGTTCGGTGCACAGTCGGAGAGCGCCGTGCCCTTCGTGCCGAGCTTTCGCGCCGCGCGCGATGTGCCCATGGCGATCGCCTCGTATCTGATCGCCGCCGCCACCGCCAGTGTCATCGCCATCGTGGTCTACGCCAGTTTCGTCAGACTCTGGCCCTACCGGTTCGATCTCACCTTCAAGCACTACGACATCACGCTGGCTGGCGGCTACTCACCCTTGTGGACCACTATCGAGGTCTCGTTGCTGGCTGCGGTGGGTGGCGTGGTTGCGCTGTTTCTACTGGGCATGGGGATCCGGCGCATGCCGAGGGGCATCGCCAAGCTGCTTCATTTCCTCTCCATGCTGCCGGCAGCGGTGCCGGGGATGGTGCTTGGCTTGTCGTATGTCTTCGCGTTCAATTCACTGGATACGCCGCTGCATCTGCTCTATGGGACAGTGGCGCTGCTCGCGTTGAGCAATTTCTATCATTTTCACACCCAGGGCTTTCTCACGATGATGGCCGGTTTTCGCCAGATTCCGGTGGCGTTGGAGGAGGCGTCGGCCTGCCTCGGTTCGGGCCTGTTGCGCATCGCGGCGGATGTGATCGCTCCGTATGTCTTTCCAATGCTGGTTTCGGTGTTTTTCTTCCTCTTCATGCGCTCCATGGTGACGCTCTCCGCGATTATCTTCCTCACCACGCCGACGCTGACGGTGGCCTCCGTCACCATCATGCGGCTCGACGATGCGGGGCTCACGTCGCAGGCCGCCGCTTACTCCACGTGTGTGATGCTGATCGTGGGGGTGGCGATGATCGCCATGAACGCGGTGGTCAACCGCTTAGGCAAGCAGAGAGCCGTTTGAGATGTGGTCGCAAAATCGACATCAGAAGATCCTCGCGCTACTGGCGGCGCGCCAGCAGGTGACCACGGATGCACTGAGCCGGGAGCTCGAGGTCTCGCGCGAGACCGTGCGCCGCGACCTCATGGAGTTGGAGAATGCGGGCTTGCTGCGGCGTGTCCACGGTGGCGTCGTGCTGCCCGGCCCGGCGCCGGAGGAGCCGTTCAGGAAGCGCATGGCCGCCCATCGGGACGAGAAGATCGCCATCGCCAAGGCAGCCGCCCGCCTGATCAAGCCGGGGCAGAGCCTGTTCGTCGATGCCGGCACCACGACCTCGGTGTTCGCCGCCGAACTGGCCAAGGTCTCGGGCATCTCGGTCGTCACCAACTCCTTCGATATCGCAACCACGCTGCGCCGCGCGGAGTCGGGCACCAGTGTCCTGCTGCTCGGCGGGCGCATCGTGACCGATGTGCCGGGGACCTACGGGGAACTGACGCTCTCGGAGATTGCGCGGTTTCGCACCGATGTCGCGGTGGTTTCGCCGGTCGCCCTCCATCCCGAGGGCGGCGCGGGCAATTACGATTTGCACGAGGCGGAGGTGGCGCGGGCCATGATCGAGCAGTCGGCGAAACTGATCATGCTGGCCGATCATGCCAAGCTCTGCGTCTCCAGCCAGGTGCGGTTCTGCACCTGCGGGCAAATCGATACCCTGGTCACCGGTGCCAGTGCCAGCGCGGAAAAGCTTGCCCAGCTTAAACGCGCGGGTGTGAAGAGCGTAGTCAAGGCGCGGTGATTTACACCGCCGCCGCCATCGCCAACCTGCCGGGATCCTTCTTCAAACACTATCCCACCCGAGATAGAACGGCCCGCTTGGGTTGATTCCTGCCGCCAGGCTTCGTCAAACTAAAATAGTTGACTGGCTTGGACGGGGATAACAATGCGGCATTCACAGGTGCAACAGATCCTGGAACGGGAGTTTCTCAGCGCGGCCGAGGGCCACCACACACCGGTGATGCTGTGGGGGCCGCCGGGGATCGGTAAATCGGATATGGTGCGTCAGGTGGCCGAGCGTCATGGGGTGCCGGTGATCGATCTGCGGCTTTCGCAACTGGAGCCTTCCGATCTGCGTGGCATCCCGTTCCGGGTCGAGGAGCGGGTGGAGTG
Source organism: Pseudomonadota bacterium (assembly GCA_008501635.1). Taxonomy (NCBI): domain Bacteria; kingdom Pseudomonadati; phylum Pseudomonadota; species Pseudomonadota bacterium. The sequence goes on along the minus strand of QQUJ01000023.1, from coordinate 90,759 downwards.
GGCGATACCCGCACTGCTGCCCGACAGTGCTCGTCAAGGTGCGCGCGGCATCCTGTTTCTCGACGAGGTCAACGCCGCGCCGCCCTCGGTATCGGCGGCGGCCTATCAGCTCATTCTCGATCGGCGACTGGGGGAGTATCAGGTCCCCGCGGGTTGGGCCATCTTCGCGGCAGGCAACCGGCAGGGGGATCGGGCGGTCACCTACGTGATGCCCGCCCCGCTGGCCAACCGTTTTGCGCATCTGGAGGTGGAACCCCATCTCGACGATTGGGTGGCGTGGGCCTACGCCAGTGACATCGACGAACGCCTGATCGCCTTTCTGCGTTTCCGGCCCGACCTGCTCTTCGACTTCGATCCCGCCCACAACCCGACCGCCTTCCCCTCGCCGCGCACCTGGGAGTTCGCCCATCGCGCGTTGCAGAAATTCGACGGCGACCTGCTGACCGGCGCGCTGCAGGCCTGCGTCGGCGAAGCGGCGGGGCTCGAGCTGGCGGCCTTTCTGCGCAGTCTGGCGCAGATGCCCGATGTCGAGGCCATTGCCCGCGGCGAATCCGCGGAGGTCCCCGACGGGGTGGATCTGCAGTACGCGGTCGCCACCGCCCTGGTCAAGCGCGCGCTGGCGGCGCGCGCGAGCGCCGACTCGGCGCGCCTCAACGGCCACTTGCTGGATTACGCGCGGCGCTTTCCGCTGCGCGAGATGGGGGTGATGCTGGTGGTGGATCTGCACCGCACGGTGGGACCCCAGATCTGCCAGCTGCCGCAATTCAAAGAGTGGGCGCAGGATGTCGGGCACGTCATCCTCTCCGACGCCGAGGCATGACCCCCGAGCTGCACGACAAGCTGACCGCGGCGCGCGCCCGCCTGATCCTCGATCACCCGTTTCTTGGGGCGCTCACGCTGCGCCTGCCGTTACGCGCAGGCGATCCCAGGTGGTGCAAGACCAGCGCCACCGATGCCCGCGCCATCTATTTCAACAGTGACTATCTCGCCGATCTCACCGGCGGTGAGACCGAGTTCGTGCTCGCGCACGAAGCGCTGCATTGCGCGTTGGGTCACTTCCATCGCCGCCAGCATCGCAACCGCAGCCGCTGGGATCTGGCCTGCGATTTCGCCATCAATCCGTTGCTACAGGCCGAAGGGTTGAAAGCGCCGCCCGGCACCCTGGCGCTGGATGCGTTCGCCGGCATGACGGCCGAAGAGATCTATCCCTGTCTCGACGACAACGATGATCAGGAGACGCTGGACCAGCACCTCTATGATCAGGATTCGACCGACCAGGGCCAGGGGGGCGGCGGGGCGGAGGGCAGCCAGTCGCCACAAGCCGGGGAGGGGGAACCGCCACCCGGCGGCGGGCGGCAGACAGCGCCTTCACCACCCGATCACGACGAGCGCGAACGCCTCGCCGCGCAGTGGCGCCAGCATCTGGCCACGGCCGCTCAACAGGCGTTGCAGGCCGGACGTCTGAGCCCGACGATGGCCCGCTATGTCGATCGGCTGATCCAACCGCGTCTGCCGTGGCGTGCGCTGCTCGCCCGCTACCTGCAGGCGGCGGGACGCGAGGACTACAGTTACGCCCGACCCGCGCGGCGTGAAGGGGCGGCGATCCTGCCCACCCTGCGCAGTCATCAGATCGACGTCGTCGCGGTGATCGATACCAGTGGATCCATTACCGCCGCCGAGCTGAACGAGTTCGTTGCCGAGCTCAATGCGCTCAAGGGCCAGGTGAGCGCGCGCATCACGCTGCACGCCTGCGATAACGAACTGGCCGGTGCCGGGCCCTGGGTGTACGAGGTGTGGGAGGCGCTGGCGCTACCCGAAACAGTGGCGGGCGGTGGTGGTACTTCGTTTTGCCCCGTCTTTCGCTGGCTCAACGAGCAAGGGCACCGCCCCGATCTGCTGATCTACTTCACCGACGCCCGCGGAGAATTTCCTGCGACACCGCCCGAGTACCCGGTGGTGTGGTTGGTGAAGGGCGCCGCATCGGTGCCCTGGGGTGAACGCATACAGCTCAATTGAGTAAACGCAGGTCGGGTTGGCGAAGCATAACCCGACGAATGAAGGGTGTGTCGGGTTACGCTTCGCCAACCCGACCTACATTGGCTGAAGCATGAGTACTTCAAGTGAACTGACCAGCGAAGACCATCTGCGGCTCAGCGTGCTGATGGCGCAGGTGGACGCGGTGCGTGTCGACGAGGGCGCCATGTGCGTGTTGGGTCGGGCGGGTGATCGTGAGTGGACGGTGCAGCTCCATCCGCGCGGCGCGGAGTACCGCTATCTGCACAATGTGCGTTGTCTGTTGTCGGAGATCGTGCTCGGCCAGCCATCGGGGTTTCCGGTCTACATCAAGCGCTGGAGCGACAGTGGCGCACTGTCGGGCATCAAGGCGCGGCAGTTGTTGAAACTCGGTGAACCCGAGGCGGTGCGTGCTGTTGCCCGCTTGCCGGATCTCGAGGCCGGGCTCGCCGAGTTGGCGTGGTGGGCGGATCCGTCGCCGGAAGTGGCGCGCACGCTGTTGGCTGCGATGCGTGAAGCGGGCCCGTTGGGCTGTCGCCTGGCCGAGTATCTGGTGGATCATCTGGCTTTCGAGAACGACCCGGAGGCGGAGATGGAGACGGTGCGCCAATTGTTGCGCCCGGGGTTGCTGAATCCGGCGGCGGTCACCCGGTTGTGGTCGCGGCGCGAAAGCAAACCGCAGTATCGGGTCGGATTTCTGCAAGGGGCGGCGGATCGTCTTCCCGAACCCGAACCGCCGCATCCACTGCTCGAAACCCACGGCGAAGTGTTGCAGACGTTGCGACAGCAAGGCAATGCGGTGGCCGCAACGCTGTATCGATTGCTCGACGCCCAGGGACAAACCTTTCTGCGTGAAAGTCAGGCGCTGCTGCAGCACGCTGTAGATCAGAGCGTCGTCTGCGCGGGGGCCAATGTCCTGGGCGACTATCTCGGTCTGGTCGATCGCGATGTCGCCAGCCGCGATCTGCAGGAGATCGTCGCCGATGCCGTGAACGCCGTAACGGGTACGGGATCTTCCCCGTATCGGGAAGTGGCCGAGCACCATTCCGACCTTGCGCCGCTGGTGACTTCATTGTTCATACTGGCGGGCGTCAGCGAGCGCATATTTCTCGAACTTTTTGCGCGCAGCACCGCCTCGGGTAGTTTGCTGCAGAGCAAACTCACTCCCACTCTCAGGCCGCTCATCGCGCATATCGCCGCGTTGCGTGACGCGACCGGGTACAGCGATCCCGCACCACAACGGGCACGACGATCCAGGCGCGGAAAATAAGCCCTCAAGAACAATGAACAAGCTGCCGATGCAGCACTAGTGGCGCCAAGCCGCTGCGCGACAGAAAGGGGGGCCGGGAATGTCGGGTACCGAATACGCGATCGTATGTAACGGTGATCTTGTCGAGGGGTTCGAACTCGCCGATGTGAAGGCTCGGCTCGTTACGCTGTTCAAGCAGCCGGTCGAGCAGATCGAAAAGATCTTTGCGCGTCCAGGCACGGTCATCAAATCCGGATTGAACGAAGGCAAGGCCGAGCACTTCAGATCAACGCTGGCCAAGGCGGGCCTGGTCGTGCATATCAAGCCGCTTGCCCTGGCTACTCCGCGGCCCGATGGCCAGGTACCCACCGCCGCGGCGGCGCAGGCACCGGCAAGCGCCACCGACGACAGCAGCAGTTGGGGTCTGGTGCCCGTCGGTCGGGAAGGGGCGGCGCAGGGCTCGCCGGAGGCGCAGCAATCCGCCGCAGGTGACGCTGCCCCGCCGCGGGCAGAGACACCGGCGACAGCCACCAGCGACACCTACGCCGAGCCGCGCACCGTCCGTTTTGTGTTTCATGGCCAGGGCAGGGAGTACTTCAGTATCTGGATCGTCAATATCCTGCTCACCATCGTGACCCTGGGTATCTATTCCGCGTGGGCGAAGGTACGCAACAAGCAGTACTTCTACGGCAGCACCGAGTTGGATGGTGCGCCTTTCGAGTACACTGGAAAACCCAAGGCCATCCTCAAGGGACGTCTCATCGCCGGCGCGCTGTTCATTGTCTACTCGGTTGTCAGTCAGCTTTTCCCGGCGTTGGGTTTGCTGCTGTTTCTGCTGCTGCTCGCGGTGATGCCGTGGATGATCACGCGCTCGCTGATGTTCAATGCGCGCAACAGCATCTATCGTAATGTGCGACTGCGCTTCGACGGATCGCTGAAACACGCCTATATCGCTTTTGCGATGCTGCCACTGGCGACGGTGGTGACATTTGGTATCCTCGCACCCTTCGCCTTCTACTATCAGCAACGCTTTTTCGTGGAAAACCACAGCTACGGGACGGCGCGCTTTCATTTCGAGGCCGGCGCCAAGGACTACATCAAGATGTTCGTCGTACTGGTGCTGGTCTTTCTCGGCGGTGTTTTTGGTGGCGCAATGATCAGTGGCTTTCTGCCGTTCATCGGATTGCCGATGATCCTTGCCGCATACCTCTTCGTTTTCATCTATTTCTCGGTGCAGGCGTTCAACCTGCGCTTCAACAACACGCTGTTGAGCCATAGCGGGTTTGCGGCCGACATGGAGCTGGGCGGTTACACCAAGCTGGTAGTGGTCAATACGTTGGCGACCGTCTTCACTTTAGGGTTGTTCCGCCCCTGGGCCATGGTGCGTACGGTGCGCTATAAGTGCGAACATCTGCACCTCCTGGCCGAGGAGAATCTGGACGGCTTCGTCGCTCAAGAAGAAGCTGAGCTCAGCGCGCTGGGCGAAGAGATGGGCGAGATGTTCGACTTCGAATTTGGCTTGTGATCGAAATCAACGGCCACTGGTATGACGGGCGGACCTCCGCCCGGGTGCCGTGCCTACTGCGCATAGACGATGTCGGCGGCGTCGATGTGCTCGACGCCTCTGGCGCGGAGCTCCATCACGGTCTCTTCGAAACGCTGCGTGTCTCGTCGCGTTTGGGCAACACGCCACGCTTTCTCGATTTTCCTGAAGGGCAACGCGTCGAAACCACTGACAACGAGGCGGTGGATCGTGCATTGGCACGGCTGCAGCCCCATGCGCGACACAACTGGGTGCATCGGCTGGAGAGTCACAAACGCTTCGTCGTGCTGACCCTGCTGTTGGTCATCGTCTTTATCGGGCTGGTGGGTCGTTATGGTGCGCCTGCGATCGCCAGGGTGGGCGCGGCGTGGGTGCCCGATGCGGCGGTGCAACTGATTGGCGAACAGGCTCTGGAGACCCTGGACGATCTCCTGTTTGAGCCCAGCGAACTGTCCGATGCGGTGCGCGAGCGCGTCGTGAAGCATCTGGCGCCGGCCATTGCCGATCATCCCCATCTGCGTCTGCGATTGGAGTTTCGCACCAGCGAGGAGATCGGTCCCAACGCTTTTGCGCTGCCCGACGGCACCATCATCATGACCGATGCGATGGTGCGCCTGGCTGAGCACGACGATGAGCTGCTCGCCGTATTCGTGCACGAGATCGGGCATGTCGAGTATCGGCACAGCATGCGCCGCCTGATTCAGGGCTCGGTGCTGGCGTTTCTGTTGACGGTGATCGCCGGCGATATCTCGGGCACTTCGGAATTCTTTCTCGGAATTCCGATACTGCTTACCGAACTTGCCTACTCGCGGGACTTCGAGCGCGAAGCCGATAGCTATGCCATTGCCTACCTGAGCGGGCGGGGAACCTCCGCCACCCATTTCGCCGCCGTCATGCGCCGTCTCGAGGCGGCGCACGCCTGCGCCGGCAAGAACAGGGAGGAGTGCGATCCCGGGGAATTATCGCAGTGGCACGACTACCTCTCCTCGCACCCCGGCAGTGACGAGCGCGCGGCGCGGGCGGAGGCGGCTCGTTAGGGTGATCCGGGTATCGATGCTGAACGCCCGTAGTCTATTTGAGTTTGAGCGCTACCAGTATCTCGTGGGCATTCTCTTCGATTGATCTTCCCGAGACATTGACCGTCGCCCAGCCGTGCTTGCGGCACAGCGCACGCGCCCAGCGCAGTTCGTCGCGCACTTCTTCGTAGTCGGTGTAGTCGGTCAGCGGTGTTTCGCCGATATTCTGCAGGCGCGCCGAGCGCCGTTCGATGAGGCGTTGTGCGTCGATGAACAGGCCCACCACCCGTTTGGGATTGATGAGCTCCAACTCGGCCGGTATGGCGATCCCCTTGACCAACGGCACGTTGGCCACCTTCCAGCCGCGGCAGGAGAGATAGATCGAGAGCGGTGTCTTGCTGGTGCGCGAAACGCCCACCAGGATGATGTCGGCCGCGCTGAGTCCGGTCGGGTTCTGCCCGTCGTCGAACTTTAGTGCGAACTCCATCGCTTCGACCCGCTGGTAGTACTCCTCACCCACTTCGTGCAGCAGTCCCGGCGTCCCCATCGGCAAGTGACCGAAGTAACGCGCCATCTTGTGCAACAGTGGGCTGATCAGGTCGAGGCACTCCAGGCCCAGCGCTGCGCATTCGCGCTCGGTGAAGGTGGCGAGTTCACGGTCGACAAAGGTGAAGAAGACCAGGGCGTTGCACGCCTCGGCCTCGGGCAGCAACTCGAAAAGCTGCTTCTGGGTGCGGATGTTGCTGACGCGACGCACATGCACCACTTCGGATTGGAACTGTGTAAGTGCCGCTTCGACGATGGTTTCGGCGGTTTCGCCGGTGGCGTCGGATAGCAGGAAGAAGGTCTTTTCGTCGGACATCGGAGCGGGCTCGCTGCTGTGGTGAGTGCCCGGGGATTGTAGCGGTTAGCACCCGTGCTACTCACCCCCCTTCTGTTGCGTCCACCGACCCATCGTCATCGTACCCCCTTGCAGGAGCGGATTCATTCGCGATCCGCTTCCCTTATCGAGCTCCGCTGTTCGCGGTTGACGCCGTTCCAAGTGAATCTATCCGCCCGTAGGAACGGCTTCAGCCGCGAACCGCAGCCCAGCCAACCATGGCATTTGCGGTTGAACCTGCACCTACAGTCGACCCGGTTGCCCCGCGAGCGGCAGCCCCCCGCCGGTCTTGATGGCGAGGATCTGCCAGTCAAAGCTGTCCAGCGGTTTGTCGGTCATCGCATCTCTCCCGGAATTGGCGCAGGAATCAACCAAAAATTGAATGAACACAGCACGAATACAGTACCTTTACTCGATTTGGCGCCGCAAATAACAAGGAAAAAACGCGGGGGACAGGCTTATCCTTGTGCTCCCGGCGTCGCGTCGCGCGACTGTTGAGCACCCGTAGGAGCGGCTTCAGCCGCGAAAACGAAGTGCTGGCAATTGCCCCAATCGCGGCTGAAGCCGCTCCTACAATGTCATGCCAAGGGAGAGTATTGAGCCATGGGATTCGAAGCCGACGCCGAACTGCTGATCGGGCTGCTGGCTCGCTACCAGCACGAATCGGAGGCCGCCGCGAAGCCGGTCATCGCGCTGCCGCCGCTGCGCGAGCTGGTGGAGCGGCTGGAACTCGAGCGCTACGCGCAGCAGGGCGGTCTCACCGGGGATGAGCTGCGGGAGTTTCTGGAGCGTTATCTCGACGCGACGACGCGCCTCTACCATCCTGCCTCGCTCGCGCACCAGGTGTCGGTACCGCACTACGCGGGGGCGTTGGGGGCCTTCACCGATGCCTTCACCAGCAACCCGATGGCGATCTACGAGATGGGCCCACCGGCCGCGGCCATCGAGTACTACATGATCAACTGGTTGCTGCACAAGGTCGGATGGACGCCGGCGCCGTTGCCGCCGGGAACGGGCGAACCCGGCAGTTACGGCGGCGGCGTGCTGACCCACGGCGGCTCGCTGGCCAATCTGACCGCACTCATCGCGGCGCGCACCCGCATGGCACCCGATGTGTGGGAGAACGGCGTCCCCGCCGACCTGGCGATACTGGCGCCCGAACAGTCGCACTACTCGGTGGCACGCGCCGCCGGCATCCTCGGCATCGGCGCGCGCGGCGTGATCGCGCTGGCGGTGGATGAGCGGGGCGTGGTGATCCCCGATCGCCTGCCTCACGCCTTGCAGCGGGTGACGGAGGAGGGGCGTCGCCCCATGGCGCTGGTGGCCAACGCCTGCAGTACGGCAGCGGGTCTGTACGATCCCCTGGCCGAGATCGGGGCTTTCTGCCGTGAGCACGGTATCTGGTTTCATGTCGATGGCGCGCATGGGGCCAGCGCGCTGTTGTCACCGCGTCAGCGCCTGCGGCTGCGCGGTGTCGAACAGGCCGATTCGCTGATCTGGGATGCCCACAAGCTGATGCGCGCACCGTCGCTGTGCGCCGCGGTGCTGGTGCGCGATCATCGCGCTCTGGATGGCGCCTTCCATCAACAGGCCAGCTACCTCTTTCACGACAAGGCGCAACCCGGCATCGATCTGATCCATCGCACCATCGAATGCACCAAGGCGGCGCTGGGCCTGCGGCTGTTCATGGTGCTGGGCGCCATGGGCGAGTCCGGCCTCGCCGAGTATGTGGATCATCAGACGGGAATTGCGCTGGAGGCCTATCATTTCCTCAATAGCCAACCCGATTTCAGCGCGCCCATCGAACCGCAGAGCAACATCATCTGCTTCGCGTACCGGGACTGGGACAAAGAGCATCTGCGTGCGCGGGATCGTCTGATCGGGGAGGGCAGCTTCCATCTCTCCACCGCACAGCTCAACGGACGCTGGTATCTGCGGGCGGTGTTCATGAATCCGCGGTCCGGCCTGGCGGAGATCGAGGCGCTGGTCGCGGCACTGCGTGCCATGGGGCAGTAAACCGGCGGTAGTACTTCCCCGGCAGGGAACACGCGAATCTGCTGCAGCGACGGATCGTGAATAACGGCCAAGCGTTCCGGGCCGGCACCTCGCAATGCTGATCTCAATTTCCTCCCGAGGAAGCTGATCGTGCGCTATACCTAACTCAACCGATCAGAGTTGAACCTCGGTGCAAAAAAAAGCGACCCACAGGCATACCCAGCAGCAGAATGCCGACCCGGAGGAGAGAACAATGAACAGGAAGATCCGCAGTAGCACGCCACTCCGCATTAGAAACGAGATCGCAATCGCGGCCTTGTTGTTGACCTCGACCGCGATCTTTGCCGCACCACCGACCGGATCGCTAAACAGTGTCGCCCCACCCAAGATCTATCACTATTCTGCCGCTATCCAAGCGACGGCCGCCAAGCAGGGCGCAGTCACCGCCTTGGGTATCCAGTGGCAGTGCCAGGGCGCCCGCTGCACGGCGAGTGGGCCGTGGCCCAAACCGGGGGTCGCGGCCTGCAAAGCGTTGGCAGGTGAAGTAGGGCGCATCAAATCCTACGGTTACAAGGGCGCGCAGCTGAATGCGGCTCAACTGGGTGAATGCAACGCGACCGCATCCGCTGCTACCGCGCCGAGTGGCGGCGCGAAACAGAAGGCGCCCGCCATTGCCACGCAGATCAAACCATCCAGTCGTGCGCAAGCCGGTCCGCAGCCCGAACCGCCGACGCGCCCGGTGGTACCGCGGCAATCGGCCGCCGGGCCCGCGATGGCGCCCGCCCTGCCTGCCCCCGGTATCCGCCCCGGATCAACGCCCTCGGGTTCACCGGGCGGTTTCGGTAGTGCACCACCGCGCGGCGCTGCGGAAACCATCCGCGAAGCGGCTGCCGGCATCGGCAGCCGTCCGGTCATCGATCGTGTTACGGACAGTGATGGACTGAGTTGCTCGCGACGCGATTTCACGGTGACAGGCCGCAACTTCGGTGCTGAAGCCGGTTCGCGGCGGCTGATGTTCATGACCCCGGTGCGCCATACGCCCATCCGTGCCGTCTTCGGTGTCTACAGTTGGAGCGATGGGCGTATCACCGCGCAACTGCCCGAGCGTTCATTTGTACTGCCGGGACAACGTTACGTGGTGGCGATGGTCGATGAGCGCAACAACCCGATCAGCAACACCACCCGCGAGCTTCGCGTCTGCCCGACGCAGTTCACGGCGGTGGGTGATATCCGTGTCACCAACTGCGGCGCCGGGGCGGGTAACGTGCGGGTCCGTGCGTTTCGCGAAGGCCGTCAGATTGGCTCAACGATGGGGCAGGGCGTGCCCGGCAACGACTTTGCCATTCGCTACGAAATGAACCTGCCGCCTTCGACCTCTTCGGATGAAGTGGAGCTGCGACCCGAACTGGTCGGTATTACCTGCACCGGCGGCGCCTGGGTGCCGGAGCGCGGTACGGTACGCCTCAGCTACGATCAGTCGCGCGCGACGAGGGCGTTCGAATTTCGCGTCGGCATGCAGACGCGCCGTATTGCGATGCGCATCGTATCCGGGTTGGTTCAGAGCGCCTTTAACGGCACCCAGATCCGTATCAACAACTACGATCCGGCCACGCGGCGCACACGCGAGAATGACTCTTTCGTGCGGCTCTCCGATGCGCTGGGCGGCACCGAGCGTCGCTTCAACATCGGTCCCGCGGTCAGCGGTCCGCGTAAGTACTACATCAACGACATCAACCTCGCCAGCACCCGCGTACTGCCCGCGGAAAACGAACTGCGCGTCGCCATGGTCTTCGAGTCCAACGGCACGGAGTTGATCGGCACCTGCGGCCAGGATGGGTGGGATTTGTTCTGTGGCGCCGGCGCGCCCGACGTGCAGGCAAGTATCGCGGTCGACATCTTCTTCACGCTCGATCGCTACTACTCGCGCACGGCACCCATCAGCCTCAGCTTCTCCCGCGTACGGGTCGTTCCTAATGTGGATGCGCAAGCCGACGGCCTGTGCCGGGTGGTGGATTTACTCTGCTCCGCGATCAGCGACTATCGCGGCCTGATCAGAACCATCGTCGAGTCCAGCTTCATGAATGTGCTGGATACACCGGCCGTGCGCGACCAGGTCGCCATAGCGCTGTTGCCGTCGCTGCGCGGTCTGCGTATCGGCACGCTGAACTCGGTGCGCATCGAAGGTAATGATCTGGTGCTGGCTTATCTGACCGATTTTGAATAGCGGCCAATTACAGCAGTCAGTGGAACAGACGAGCCCGGCGCAAGCCGGGTTCGTCTGTTTGGTAAATGGGGGGATAGATCTATTTTCAATGTTTGCTGGGCCACTGATATGGTTTTTAGGAGTCCTTCTATTTCAATACTTAATAGCAGTTGACGATGGTTAATAATGTACTGTACTTGGTGATCGGTATTGGCTTGCTTACTGTTGGTGGTGAAGGGCTGATTCGAGGTTCGTTGGCTGCCGCCAAGCGTCTTGGTGTATCGCCCTTGCTAAGCGGTCTAGTTATTGTGGGCTTCGGCACCTCAGCGCCGGAGTTGGTGGTCTCTGTAGATGCTGCATTAAACCAACAACCGGATATTGCTATCGGCAATGTCGTGGGTAGTAATATCGCCAATGTTTTGCTGATCCTTGGAACATGCGCCCTAATCACACCCTTGGCAGTCAAGCCACTGGCACTACGCCGAGACGCGGTCACGGTCGTGGCGGCAAGCATATTGTTTCTGATTCTGGTCGGTGGCAGTGAGCTAAGGCGTGCGGATGCTGTGATATTTTTGATGGCTTTGATGGCTTATTTGATATGGGCCTATCGTAGCGAACGCTTTCACGATGCACCTGCTTCGGAACTTCATCAGGCTGAAGCCGAAGAACTAACCGCTCTGCCGAAATCTGCCACATGGACTGTAACGAATGTAATTGCTGGTCTAACACTGTTAATCGTGGGTTCACGGGTGCTGCTAAAGGGAGCTGTTGGGATTGCCGAGGAATTGGGGGTTTCGGAGGCGGTAATCGGCTTGACGCTTGTCGCAGTGGGCACGTCCCTTCCAGAGCTTTCGATTTCCGTGATTGCAGCGCTACGTCGGCACGCGGATGTGGCCGTTGGAAACGTACTTGGAAGTAATATCTTCAACCTGTTGGGAATCTTAGGCGTATCCGCTCTACTTCAGCCACTCCCTGTGCACGCAAGGATTCTGCAGTTCGACCAATGGGTCATGCTGGGAACTTCTATACTGTTGTTGGTGTTCTTGTATACGGGGCGTTGTCTGAGCAGGGTGGAAGGTGGAATACTCTTGGCCGGTTATAGTGTTTATGTCGGCTTGAGTTTTAATGCACTCAGTGGGTAACGTCAGAAGATTGTATGCTGGCTGCATAGAATGATCTCAAGCAAAAAGGCAGCAAAAGGGGGACGGATTTAATTTCACACACTCAGCGGTACCACGTTTTGTCGATGCGACAGTGGGACCGGTGCAAGCCGCGCGACAGCGACACGATCTATTCACGTAAACGTCGATTGCAGAGGGTGACCATCGGCGTGGCCCACCACTGAAATGAGGCGTATATGCCATGCGATTGAGATACTTTCTGTACAACGCCTTTTTGATAGAAGAGGCCGCGACCAAGATCGCTATCGATCCCGGCCTCAATCTCTGGATCGGCAAGCTGAACAGCCTGATACCCAAGGTAGAGTGGGGCGATGTCACGCACGTACTGGCCACCCACGGTGATCCCGATCATTACTGGTACGTTGATCGCGTGGCGCGGTGTGCTAATGCGCCCGTCATCTGCGGGAAGGCGCTGGTAAAGGAGAACGGAAAAGAGAGGGTGCTGCTGGATCCGAGGAAACGGGGGATTCGGTATTCCACCAGGCTCGATCGGTTGTATCCCCTGGAGGTTGGTCAGGCTGTCGAGGTCGACGGCGTGCGGATCGAGGGGATCAAAACGGTTCACGGTCCCCTGGCCCTCTCTTTCTTTTTTGGTCTCCTGCGGCACGAGATCACACCCGGGCCGGGAGAACGTATAGGCCTGGGTAGCATTGGATTCAAGATTACGGTCGGTGGAACCACGCTCGTCAACCTTGGCGACACCTTGCTGCAACAGGAATGGGAAGACCTGAAAGCCGATGTACTGATGATTCCCATCGGAGGGCGCCTTCCAAAGAACACGATGAACGAAGACGAGGCGCTGGCAGCGGTTGAGCTCATCGCACCCAAACTGGTGATCCCATGCCATTACGATGGTGCGTTTTTTTGGATAAGAGGCGGTAACTCGGCTGATGTTCGCTACTTTAAGAAACAGGTGGAGAGCAGAGGCGCAGAGTGCCAGGTCATGGGGTATGGGGAGGAGATTACGATTTAGTGAGCGAGACCGACCCTGCTCATATTTAAAAACCGGGTCAGAGAGCAATACATTCCAATATTGGAAACAATTGCGCTCTGACCCGGTTTCTCCATACATGTAACTCCTTGAGCCAGATCCTGGCGTCGCCGGCGATGTGCCAAGATCCCAGCCGTTGTAGATAACCATTCCGCTGCCTGACGGGGCCAGCACCGACAACCGGTTAATGCAGTGCAACCAGCGGATGCCGGGGTCCCACACCCGCTGCACACTGACTTCAACACGTTACACAACTTGGTTCCCGCCAGGACTGGAAAATTAACCTGCTCAGCGCATCTTGAACGCTTCCTGATGAAAACGGACGCTTCCCGGCCAGACCTGACGCAGACCGTTGCGCAGGGTCTCGGCGAAGCTGCGGGGTCCACAGAACCACACCTCGGCGCGTTTGACATTGCCGGATGTCGCCGCCAGGGCCTCGGCGGTCAGTGGGCCGCTCTGCTCGTCATGCAGATGCAACCGGACCTCCGGCAGCTCCGCGCACAATTCCTGCAGACGCTGTACAAATGGGTCGGTCGTGCGGTCACGTACGCAGTAGTGGAGATCGGCTGCGACCTCTGCGGCACGCTCACCCTGGAGGGATTCCAGCCAGGCGATAAATGGCGTGACGCCGATGCCGGCCGCGATCCAGATCTGCCGTGCACGGCGGTTGGTACGGTCGAGCTCGAATCGACCATAGGGACCCTCGACCTGAACCGGGTTGCCGACTACCAGTTGCCTGGACAGTTTGCGGGTATAGTCGCCCAATGACTTGATGGCGAAGGTGACGATGTGGTCGCCGTGATCGGCACTGGCGATGGTGAAGGGGTGTGCGCCCTCGCTGCTGTCAAAGGTCACGAAGGCAAACTGGCCCGGGCGATGGCCGCGCCACCCATCAGCCAGACGGCAACGTACCTCAACGATATCGGGAGTCGGGTTTTCCACCGCGACTACATGACCGGTTACCCGCCTTCCGCGCCCGATGCGCCCGGTAAGTGACAACACGCTGGCCATCACACCGGCTGTGAGCAGCACGGACAGCAGCAGCCCCGTGGGCTGACTCCAGTAATTTGCCGGTGCCAGCACGATTGAGTGGAAAGCGAGCAGCAGATAGAGCACCGGCATCGCGCGATGCAGCGGCCGCCACAGGCGGTAGGAAAATTGATTCCACAGGGTCAACGCCAGCAGCACGAAGAGTACATAGATTGCCCACTCGCCCAGGGCTTCACCAAAATCTTGTACCGGCTCGGCGAAGGCCGAGAAGTCATCCTTTCTGATGCGGCCGGCGCGTCCGACGGTTGCCTTGAGCAGGTCGTCCGACATCTCCACCAGCCAGTGCACGGCCGCGAATCCGACCGCCAGGATGCCGCTCCATTTGTGCAGTCGGTAGATACGGTCCATGCCGCCCAGCGGCCGTTCCAGCCAGGCGGGGCGGGTGGCCAGCACCATCGCCAGCGACATCAGGGAGATGGACCAGAGGCCGGTCAGATAGAGCGCCTCCTGGCGCAGGGTCCAAGGCAATGAGCCGGCCGTGAGGTGCTGCGGCGAGAGTATCTCCCAGCCCCAGGCAACGGTGATGAGAGCAAGAAAGCTGGTGAGGATGGTCTTCATGGGCGGCCTCAGTGATCAGGTATGGAACTGATTTTGCTACTCCGAGGGGCGCCCCTGCTCCCCGCTTCAACGGGGTGACAGGGGCGTCTCATGGTCGATTAATCGCTGCGGTATCCGCGATATTTGTCCTGCTTGAAACGGGACTGAAGCACCTCTCCGGTCACCGGGTCGACCAGCAGCTTGACGCGCTCGCCATTGGGGCCGATGGCCTTTACTTCATAGCCATTGTGCTCACGCTCGATTTCATAAATATCGTTGAAGCCGGCGGCTTTTACCTTGGCGTAGATGGCGGGTATTTCCAGCCAGTTCGCGGGAGTTGTGCTGGACCTGTTGGCGGTATCGTTTGCCGATACGGCAAACGCGCTACCACCAATGGTGGCGCTGGTCAGGGCGATGGCCAAAATGGCATGTGATGTTTTCATGATTAAATCTCCAGTTGGGCAGTGTTAAATGGTGATCTGGGTAACGACCGTGAGCGCAGTATGAAACAGCCAGCTGAATTCATCCTGAAAAAACATCCAGGTGATGGCAGTATGGAAACAGCCGTTTGCAGACCTTCAGGCGAAAACGGGTGTTGTCCTGAAACCAAGAGCACCCATTGATTGAAAACCGACAAGGAGACGAACCCGCTTGGGGCAGGTTATGGAGGAAATCGTTGAGATAGTGGCTTACACGGCGGCGGCTGGTGCTTGTATCCCATTGGGGGGTTTCATTGCAAAGATCGAACGCATCCGTCCCCAATGGCTGGAGAAGGAGTTCAGGCATTTTGTCATTGCATTTGGCGGCGGTATTCTGCTGGCCGCGGTGGCATTGGTGTTGCTGCCCGAGGGTGTGGACTATGTGCAGCAGCCATACTTTTGCGTGCTCTACTTTCTGTTGGGCGGTGTTCTGTTTTTCCTGATGGAGCGCGCGTTAGGACTTCGCCGACGCGACTCCCCACAGTTCAGTGCCACGCTGCTTGACTATGTACCGGAGTCGATAGCGCTGGGAGGGGTGTTTGCCGTGGGGTCGGGTGCCGCCCCTTTGTTGGCGATTTTCATCGGACTGCAAAACCTGCCCGAGGGTTTTAATTCGTATCGGGAATTGATGTCGGTGAAAGGTGCAAGATCCCGTCGAGTACTTGTTCTAATGTGCCTTCTCGTCCCGATCGGGCCTGTCATGGGTCTTCTCGGGTGGGCATTTATTTCCGTACACACCCATTTCCTCGGTGCACTGATGCTGGTTGCGTCCGGCGGTATCCTGTATCTGATTTTCCAGGACATAGCGCCGCAGTCGCACTTGCGACGTCATTGGTTTCCTCCGCTGGGTGCAGTGTCGGGGTTTGCCGTGGGGTTGCTCGGGAAACTGATTATCAGCGGCACCTGAAAGCTCCTTTGATCAGCCAGGGGGGCTAACGGGCGACTGCTCGATGCGCTGATTGAATGCGCATCGTTCCTCGCACTGGAACTTCAGAGTTAGCGCGATAGACTCGGCGCGAAGCCCCCCGGGGTCCGGCGCGCGGGATTCGGATTTTGTAGGAGCGTTGGTGTCGGTAGCGGGCGCGTGGGCAATGGACCGGTCGCCACACGCAGGGTGTAGTTTGAGTTGATCGGGCCGAACGGCGACGGAATGACGTTGATATTGTTTTGAGTCATACGGCTGCGCTGCTGGTGGCAACGTTCGTCACCCCCCAGACCGCTGGGCGCTTCGGGCAGATAATCGACGGTGAAGCTGTAGCGCCCCATCTCGTCGGTGGTAAAGCTACCGCGGAAGTTATCGAAACACATGGAACTCATGCCACGGAATGGCCGCCTGACAGGCAAGCCCAGTAGACCACCACTGATCGGCACCCCGAGCTCGATACCGGAAACGGGAGTTCCGTCATCGGTGACGACGCGCCCGCTGATGGTGATTGTCTCGCGCGGACCGCCATAGGATTGATGTCCGATTCCCGGCTGCGGGAATTGCGCGTAACTTGTTGTCCCACCGGGCAATGTTGCGAGCAGCAGATACAGTGGCCAATGCTTCGATAACGGTTTCATAAGGGATCCTCCCGGGTGCTTAGCGCGTTCTGGGTTGCGCAATGAAATTGAGTTCGAACCGAGTTGTGCGCAGATCGGCGCCGGTGGTCTCTTCGGGTCTTGTCGGGGCCGCCGGAACCACACCCGCCCTGGGCGTCGCGATGAAGTTATGCTCGAACCGTTGCGCGCGCGGCCCGCCACTCGCCGAGCCTGCCGGGGCGCCAGGCGCAGCTGGTGTTGCGCCCGCCCTCGGGGTGGCGAGAAAGTTGAGTTCGAAGCGCGCTGAACTTGTAGCTGGCGCAGGGGGGCGCGCAGGCTTTACTGCGGGCTTCGGCAACCGCGCACCGGTAATGGGCGGGAGTTTCGATTGTGCTGCTCCGCGATGGCCATGTTCCGCCATTTCATTGTGTTTGAGGAGGGGAGTGCCGGGATCGCTGGGTTGAAAGCTGCTCCATTCAGGTGTCTTGGCGGGAATACGTTTCCGGGTTTTCTGGTTGATCTCGCTATGCTGACTGCCCGAATTGAATTTCGCTTGAGTAGCATTGCATCGTGCCAGATCTGCCGCGCTCAGTGTTCTTCCGGGTCGTCCATAGGCGGTGATAGCGCCGACGATTTCGGCCAGGGCGCGACAACTCTCCACGGAGGGCACGAGCCAGGGTCCGCTGGCGGTGCACCACGATCCAGTGCATTGCCAGGAGATACCGCCGGCAACGACCGGATTTGATGGGCGTACCGCGGTGCGTATCTGCGCGGTGTAGGTATAGCGGGCGATGGTGGGAGCAGATTTCGCGGGTGGCGCGATGGGTTTGGCGCCGAAGTCAGCGGGTGCCGCCAGCGCGGGTGATGACACGACGGCGAGCCAGGCACCCAATATCTGCTTGCGGGTCCATCGTTGCGCCACCCTGTTCTCCTTTGCACTCGTGTCCAGACACTCAGTCGTGGCTGCGCGCGGTACGGTTCAAAGTATAGGCGATCGCGGGTAGGGTGATGATGAGGGTGTTGTCGGGGCCCACGTGCCCTACCGGCGCAGTGATTCGCCATACTCGGATCGGTGCTGAGCTAATTGGACAGCTGTTCGATCAGATCTCGTACCGAATCATCCCCATGTCGCAGCAGCAACGGCCGTAGTGCTGCGCGCAGTCGTTCCACGCATTCACGGCGTCCAGCGAAGCCGAATTGCGCCGCGGTTTCGGGCCAGTCGTGACGCTGGATGATCTTGAAGATGAGCAGTGCGCGGACGTCGTCCGCAATCTGCCCATCGGCGCTGGCCTGTGTCAACGCGAATGGGGTGAAGCGCTCGATTGCCGCTTGCGCGGATTCGTAACCGCGCAGCGCGAAGGCGAAGGCGACGAGATCGTGCCAGTCGTGCGTATCGAGCGTGTCGCCTGAAGTCGGGACAGTCTCCTCAAGCAACAACGTGAGCAACTCCGGTTCAAGGTCGGCAAAACTGCTGTTGAGTCCGACCTGCAGGTTGCGCCGATAGCGTTCGCGTGCTTGCGCGTCGATGCGTTGCCCACGTTGCGATAGCGGATGAAAAACCAGCACGGAGTGCTGGCCACTGGAGGCCTCACGACGGTGACCGATGCGGATCGGGCGGCAACCGCAGGCGGCCCAGAAACGCATCAGTTCCGCTGTGGCGCCGAAACTCGATCCGAGATAGTCCAGTCCCTGCGCCTGGCTGGTGGCCGTGAGGTGCGCGATCAACGCTGTGCCGAAACCGCGCCGTTGTACTGCGGGATGCACGGCGATGCGCAGAATGCGCGCACCGATCAATTGCGGTCCCTCTTCGATGCCAAGATACGCCGCCAGCGATTGCGCGAGCAGATGTCCCTGCGGACGGCGGCGGCCGGACCAGATGGCGCGCGCCGTTGCCGCATCGAAGCCGCCCTCACGCGCCATCAACGCCGTCGCGACGACATGACCCTGGTGCCGCTGCACCGCGATGTCGAGGTTGGGACCGTCGAGCAGATGACGCAGATCCAGCGGCGTGGTGCGGTAGTGGGCGTTGACCAGCAGGCCGAAGAGTTCACACAGCAACGGTTCATCGCTGATCAATTGGTCGCGATCGATAAAGTCGATGGGACAGCCATCCGGATCAGCGTCGGCGATCGCCTCTTCCGGGGCCGCCCTGGCATCCATCAGCAGGGCGCGAAACGCCAGCGCTTCGACGGGATCGTTGGGCGACCAGCGGATCGGCGTTTTCAGTTGCAGTGCGCGCCATCCAGGCGTTTCGCGGTCGAGCAGGCGCTGAAAGCGCAGCGCAAAACCGCGCCCGGTTCCTTCGTAGCCGTGTACGGTTGTGGCGAAGACGATGCGCGGAAAGTGCACCAGCATCTGTGCCAGCAAAGGCGCGGGGATGCCCGCTGCTTCGTCGACCATCACCAGATCGGCGGCGGGCGGATGGCGCACCAGCTCATCCGGAGGCACGAACTCCAGCAGGCCGCCGCCGTGGGGCGTTTCACTCGCAGCGAGCGATCGAGCGAGCGCGAACACCGGTTCGACGGCATCACGGCGCGGAGCGGTAACGACGATGTAGCAGTCGCGTTCGTGCAAAAGGTGCGCGGCGGCGATACCCAGAGCAGCCGATTTGCCGCGCCCGCGATCGGCGATCAGAACGGCGGGGCGATGGCGGTGTCCGGTGGCGGTGTGCAGGATGGCCTCGACAGCGCGGGCTTGATCTGTGGTGCGGCAGGGTGCGTGAGCGACATGCTCGGCAGGCTGCGGAAGGGTTTCCAAGGCACCGGATGGAAGCGGTGGTATCGGCTCTCCCTCTTGCAGCCACCAGAGGTGTGGGTCCGCGCGCAGCACGCGCAGCAGGCGAGTGATGTAGCGCGCGCTCAAAGTTGCCGGATCGTAACCCGCCACCGTGATGCGTCGGTTCTGCGGATCGTTGAAGGTGGGCCACGTTACCACCGGCGGGGTGAGCAGTACCGCCAACCCGCCACCGCGTACCGCGCCCAGCGTGGCGCCGAAGGCATCGGGATCGAAACCGCAGTGGGCGTCGAAGACCAGGGTATCCACTTCGCGGCCCAACACCTTGCGGCTGCGCGCGGCACCGAGTGTTGCGATGCCGTGCCGTGCCTCGTCGCCGATCCACAACGTCTCACCGGTGCTGGTCGCGAAAATCTCGACAGCGCGTTCGCGGCACCAGGCGACGCTTCCCGATACGACGATCAGGCGGCGCTGATGCAGATCCCGGGCCTTGTGGCGAAGCTGCGTGAGATTTGAATCAAACATCCTATCGATTCGCGGTTGATCCGGCAGGGGTGGATTGTAACGTGCTCGTGGGTGTGTCCCTACGGGGTTGAAGGCGTGGATTCTCGCCAAGGCGCCAGGAGGACCCGAGATAACGATCACGACCCGCCCTGCTGCTGAGATCGCAATCTTCCGAGGCTCAACAGAAACAGGCCGTTCTTGGCGCTCCCTGCGTCTTGGCGGGAGAACCGAAGCTGAACTTCCTGGAGCTCTGACTTCGCGGGGGTGGCGGCGGATTCGCGTGCAAAGGTCGTTTACACCGATGCTCCGATTTTTGCACGACTGGCAGCGCAGCCCGTCTGAATGCTGCATTTCATGGTGGGCCGAGGCCAACAATTATCCCTTTTGTTCCAGAGTCTTGGCGCCGCCGCAGACATAACTATCAGAGTTGGCGCGCCGTTTGACTGGGTAAACGGGAAGACGGTGCTCAACACCGCGACCAAAATGTCGCACTGCTTCATCTCCAAGCTGCCGGGCGAAGCGCGTCCCGGTCGCACCGGATTGCTGGTCCCCGGTTATCAGGCGCGCATCGTCGATGAACAGTTCAACGATGTTCCCCCGGTGGGGCCGGCACCCTGCTGATCCCGGGCGACAGCGCCGCGGCTTGTTACTGGAACAAGCACGAGAAGACCGAAGAGACCATGCTCGGCTCCGGGCTGTATACGGGGGACAAATTCTTTCAAGGCGATGCCGGCCATTTCCTTTATGCCGGGCGCACCGATGACATGTTGAAGAGCGGTGGTATCTGGGTGCCGCCGGTCGAAGTGGAAGCGGCGGTGCCCGAGCCTGCCGCTGATGGTGCGCTCGCTGCAGGAGGCCGACCCGAGCACATCATCAACATTTCCGGCAAGAGTTGAGTATCACCGACCTGTGCCATCGGGTGTCCGACCGTTGCATCCGCTGGCCCGCCAACGCATAGTTGGAAACCGGTTCGCGCTCATCGGAGGGTGTTATGTCAGCCAAGCTGGTGTGCTGGAGGTGTGGACATCCATTGCGCAAGGATCTGCCGCGCACCTTTCCGCGCCTTGAGCAGTGCAAGCAGTGCGGCACCGACCTGCATGTGTGCCGCCTGTGCCGCCACTACGCGCCGCGCTACATCAGCCAGTGCGATCACGAGCTGGCGGAACCGCCGCGTGATCGCGAACTCGCCAACTTCTGTCAGTACTTCAAACCCGATCCCGATGCCTTCATCGGGCGCGAGCAGCGCGAGGCGGCGGAGGCCAGAAGCCGGCTCGATGATCTGTTCGGCCGCCCGGAACCGAAGGAGGAGGAGGCGGATGAGGCACAGACTAAGCCCAAGGAAGATCCTTTCGCCGCGCTCAATTCCCTGTTTGGCGAAAACACCAAAAAAGATGCCTGACTGCGATTGATCCGCCGCTCGCTGACGCCCGACGGCGATGGTCGGCTGGACCTGTCCCGGTAGTGTCGTCATTCCGGATGAAGCGCAGCGGTGATCGGAATCCGGGAAGGCTTTGAATGGCGGGTCAAGCCCGGTATCACGATCGACGTTGCGGGACCTGTGAATTGAGGCGCTTGATCCAAAACAACAATCTTGAGATGGGTTTGAGCACCCCGAATGCCCGAATCCGGCGGGAAACGCGTAGCCGTGCGGTGTCTCAGGGGTCGTTTACATCGGCGGGCAGGGCTCCTATGCTCTGCGTATCCCCAATGGCAACGGCTCCCCCGAGCGCTGCCTTGGATAACTCCAAATAGACGGCCGCCGCGAAGTCGACGTTTCATACCAGGGAGAGGATTGCGCATCGTGAAAGCTTTCGAGCACATCCCCCACCTGGTATTGGCTCCCAGCGGCAGTATCCGTTTCCACGAGAACCCGGAGCACAACCGCACCCTGCGGTTGGTCGAGCGTCTGCGCGAAGACCGATTTCTGCGCAACCCCCCCATCGTCGCCACGCTGCGCCCCGGCGAGTACGTGCTGCTCGATGGCGCCAACCGCGTCAGCGCTTTCCGCGCACTCGGCTATTCGCACGTCCCGGTGCAGGTGGTCGACTACGGCGACCCGCACGTCACACTGAAGGGCTGGCATCACCTGTTGCAGGAGGGTCGTTCTCTGGATCTGCGCGCCAGGTACGAAGCCATCCCGGGCGTTACGCTGCGCAGGATCGACTGCGAGGAGCTGACCCCCCAACTCGAACTGCGCCGCTTGTACGCAGTGCTGGTCGATGAAACCACCACCTGCTGGGGTCTGTCGTCAGAGCATGAGTCCGGCCCCGCCGATCTCATCGGCTGGATGCGGATCCTGGAACAGGTGGTCGCCGCCTACGAGGGCAAGACCCGCCTGGAACGCATCAAGCTCGCCGACTACTCGAACCTGCCGGATGTGTTCAAGACCATGGAGCATCAACTGGTGTTGTACCCGAAGTTGACCAAGGTGGAGCTGCTGCAGCTGGTGGATGCCGGGGTGATGATCCCCACGGGCATTTCACGTCACAACATCCCCGGGCGCGCTCTGGGTCTGAACATCGATCTCGCGTTTCTGACAGCGCTCGACAGCGATGCGGCGAAAGAGAAACATCTGCGCGACTATGTGGATGATCTGGAGGTGCGCGGGCGGATTCGGTTCTATGAGGAATCCGCGTTTATTATGAATGAGTGAGGGGAAGCTGCGCGATCCATTCTCCCTACGATATGCCATGGCTATTTTGGTAATGCCATGCGCTGTAGGGATGTGCAGCGTGATAAAGTGATTGGAAAGCCGTGGATTCAGAGTCAAGAATCGCTTATGGCGATCGAAAAAAAGAACATCGACCGACATCGTGCAAAATAATCGACATAAACTTGTTTTTGTAAAAAGGCTTGCCCTCTCCGTAATCGTGGCAGGCAGCTTGCTGATGGCGACGCGCCTGATTACGGGCAATCCGTACGCCCTCCCGGTCGTCGCGGTGTTTGTCTCCTACATGGTCTTGCTGGCCCTGGTGCCGTGGTCGATCAACAAGACGCAATCCCTGACCTTCGGCCTGATCGTGGGCATTGGTGGGGCATTCATGCTCGTGGCTGTTGCGGCCTACTATGCGGGGGGGTTGTCTGCGCCCGCCGTCGCCTTGCTGCCGGTCATTGTTGTGATGGCGTCATACGCCAACGAAGGAAAAGGTGCGTGGGCGAGCATGCTGGGGGTATGCACGATTTTGCCGCTGCTCTATCTGGCGAATCGCTGGGGCTTTATTCCCCCCACCGACCTGAGTGGTGGTAACAGGGAGATCGTACTGGCACTCGTCATACTTTGTGGTTCGGCGTACTGTTTCTGGATCGGTCGCATCTACGATAAGAACAATCGCGAGCTGCGCGGCGAGTTGGAAAAGCAGGCCAACTACGATCATCTGACCGGTTTGGCGAATCGCCGCTACTTCGACAGCATACTTGTGCGGGAGTGGGATCGCGGTCAACGGCTGAAATTCGCGCTTGCCGTAACGATCATCGATATCGACGACTTCAAGAAGTTCAATGATCAACACGGGCACATACAAGGTGATCGCTGCCTGAAAGAGGTCGCGACTGCTATCCAGGCATGTCTGCACCGGCGCAGCGATCTCGTTGCCCGCATCGGCGGCGAGGAGTTCGCTGTATTGCTGCCCGAAGCCGATCTCGACAATGCACTGAAGATATCGGAAAACATTCGCCTGAGTGTTGCATCGATCAACACGCGAATTTCCGATCCGCTCCCGCGGGAGATTACCGTCAGTCTCGGCACCGCCTGCGCCGTGCCGAACGACCGAATGTCCGCCCACATTCTGCTGGATAGCGCCGACAGGGCACTCTACGAGGCGAAACATGCCGGAAAAAACCGTGTGATGGCTGGCAGAATTGCCGGGCAATCAGAACGGTCCGACACAGACCAGGTTTTCCCTGAGAAAAAGAAAATGTAAAAGTGGGGGGCATCGTAAGCTTCCCCATCAAGTAGATGACTTGAGGAACAGATTTCCAAGCAACCGGATGCCACCCGCCCATAAAAGTGCGGAAAATTCCGGACACTACCCTTTGAACTACGGACTCGTTGATCGGTAACCGGGTCTGCCGCTGAGCACGGCTCCAATAACTGCGGTTTACTCGCTTAGCAGTGCGGCGACTTCGTTCAGATCCATCGCCAATGCCGCTGCGGTGTCAAAACGGTGATCATTGCGCCCGTTGGTCACCCCGATAAACGCCAACCCTGCCGCCTGCGCCGCCATTTCGTCGCGCTCGCTGTCGCCGACCATGACGGCGTGTGCCGGTTCCACTCCGAGCGTGCCGAGGGCGACCAGCAATTGATCGGGATGCGGTTTGGCGGGCACTTCAAAGCTGCGCGCCACCACAGCGTCGACAATCAGTCCGTAGCGTTCGATCACCCGTTGTGTCGCGGCTGCCGATGCCAGCGTGACGATGCCCACCGGGCGCCCGGTAAGGGCGCGTAACAACGTTTCGAGCCCGGGCATCGCACGCGCGCGCTCTGCGCCCTCCAATTCGCAGGGCACGACGATCGCGTCGGCGCGCTGCCACGTTTCCCGGTCCGGCTGCCCGATGAGCAGATCGATCACGCGTCGCGTGCAGTCGCCCCACGAAGTGGCTGCGCCGAGATCATCGCGTAACCCGAATCCGGCACGCTGCAGACGTGCCAATGCTGCGCAGTAGTCCACCTCGCTCTCTATGTCGATCAGGGTACGATCGAGATCCAGCAGAATCGCTTGCGCATTGCTCCAGTTCCGACGGCGGAGGTTTGCTGCTTCGGGCCGGGGTGGCTGGTTTAGTGGGGTTTGCTGCATCCGGGATCCTTTGATTGGCGGGAATTTACTTTTCTACAGGCTCTCTATTTTTCCTGTCATCCGGTACCAGAGTATTCCCAGGTACTCGTTGACGGCGAGATCGGTAAACATCAGGTGCTGCGCAGTGGGCATGATCGAGGCCCGGGTGAAGTCCTTCGGCATCAGGTAATCGGTCGGGGCCGGCACCGGCCGAAAGCCCTGTTTCCTGAAAACCCCCATGGAACGCACCATGTGGCCGGCGGAAGTGACCAGGAAGAACTGTTTTGACTCTAGTTTCCAGGCCAGGCTTTCTGCGCTATCCACTGTGTGTCCGTCAATCGGGTCGGTGAGCAGATCGGTGCCCGGTATGCCAAGCGCCAGAAGTTGTTCATGCATCAGCTCAACGTAACGAGCGGTACCGGAGACAATGATCCTGCAGCGTTCGCAGGCCTTGTAGATATTGTGTGCTTCCACGATGCGGAAGAGCGAGTTGCTGTTGAACCTGGAGCTTAAGGGCATCAGCGGATCATCCGCGACATACGCCGTGAGGACGACGATGTTCTCGACGTCTGGATAGTTCCCCGGTTGTTGCAACGATTCATAACGGTATTCCAGGGGCGACAACAGCAACGAGGATGTCCAACCGGAACTGAAGACCAGATAAAAAGACGTCGCCGATGCAATCGCCAGGTAAGCGATCCGTCGCCACCGCGGTAGGAACAGTAAGACGCTGGAAAGCAGCAGGAGCAGCATGATCAAACCCGACGGGAGAAGCAGGTCCTTGATCCAACTCATCACGTTTGACCTCTTTCGATCATTAAGGATGTCACCCGAATTCTAGAACCTATCTCAAAATCCCGCGCGTGCTGTGTTGAGCCCCAGGGGTGCGCTGGGCCTGCCGTCACTGCGCAGGCGCGTATGTCCTCACTGGTTTGAAGTCGTACCGACCGGGATCCTATTTTTTGGCAACGGGAGGCGGCAGGAAGGGCAACGGCACAAGTGTGCCGTTGACCGTCAGCCTGCCGTTGCGGAAGGTGGCTGTCGATACCAGTTGCTGCTCTTCGCGCACTATCAACCGCTGTTCCAGAAGGTTGGCAATCTGCTGTTCGGTGATTTCGTCGATCAATTGTTTCAACTCGGCCGGTGACGGTACTACCACCTCTTCGCCCAGTTCACGGCGCATCTCTATTTCGCGGTTGATCTCTTTCTCGGTTTGCAGCCTGCTCAAGTGGCGAAATACGGTTTCGGGCACCTTGATCTCGGCATCGGCCTGTAGCTTGTTGATGAAACCCATACCGCCCTGCAGGTCCTGCAACCGCATGCCCAGCGCCTGGACCTTGAGGCGACCTTCAATACGTCCATCGGGTGTATCGATCTGCAGGTTATCGATGGCGAGGGTGGGATCGTGCGGAAGCAACAGCGGGAGTTGTGTCACGAGCGTATTCATGATGGCCGTACCCTGCATATCGGGTTCGATACGCTGGGACTGGATATCATTCAGTGCGGTTTGAATCCCGGCCAACACCGGCGCGGAGAGATTGCCTGCTGTGACCTTCAGTTCGGCTCCCGTGAATTCTTTCCCGCCGATTTTCAGCGAGCCGATGTGGTAACGGGCCGAACCACTCACCATCTCGCCCTCGGCGTTGCTGAGCCCCTCAATAAACAGCTGCTTCATCTGCAACGTATCGCCTGCATCGGCAGCGGTGAGGCTCAGGTGGCTCAAGGCGATCTTGACATCACCCAGCATCAGGCCTGCGATACTGCGGGCTGTCCTGGAGTCGATGGTGATATCGCCGATGACAAGTCGTTGAATCTTGCCCCCGGCAATATCCGCACCGGGCGACTCCAGCCGGGTGTCAATCCGATTGAATGCTGCATCGGCGTTGAGGATGCCCGAGAGGCCGCGGAAATCGATTGCGGGTCGATTGCCGGCGGCCGGGATATTCACTGCGGGGAGCTCGAGCAGGGTACGCGTTCCCCCATTCAGCGCCACGAGGGTGCGCAACTGCGCGGGGTAGTCGGCCGGGAAGAGCTGTTTGCCGTTGAGCAGGATCTGGGTATCGATTTCGGCCAGCCCGAATCCTCCCAGCGAGGTCAGCGGGCCGTGGCGCAGCGTGCTGGCCAGCGAGAAACGTAACTCTTGCGGCAGCTCCGGGATCTCTTTTGCGGCCGGTGGCAATGGGAAAACCAACTCGGTATTGGCCTGGGCGCCGAACCAGCCACGATTGTATTTCACACTGGTTACCTGCGCGCCGCCGGAGCGTAACTGCTCGATCATCTGCTCGTACTGGCCTTGCGCCCTGCCGCCCACCAGACGCGGTGCAAGCCCAAAAACCACGATCAGGACAACGATCAGGATGATGAGCAATCTTTTCATGTGAAATCCTTTGGGTCGCCTTGCAGGGGAGTTTATCAGGTGTGGCTCCGGACAAGGCGAAGTGAAGCCACGAATTGCAACGGCCAAACCCTTGATCGTATTGCAGGCATAATAGGGCGATTCCCTCGCCCGCAGCAGATTCTTCATGCCGACTTCCAAGACCAGGTCCAAGAACGAAATCTATGTCAGCGTCGATATCGAGGCCGATGGCCCGATTCCCGGCCCGCACTCGATGTTGAGCATTGGCGCGGTCGCTCTCGCGCCGAACGGGGAGACAGTGGCCGAGTACAGCGCCAACCTCATCCCCTTGCCCGAGGCGTCCCCTCATCCCAAAACCATGGAGTGGTGGAGTCAGTTTCCCACTGCGTGGGAGGCGTGTCAGGTGAATCCGCGCGAGCCGAAAACCGTCATGGCGGAGTTCGTGCGCTGGGTGGAAAAGCTCCCCGGACTGCCCATCTTCACGGCCTGGCCGGCCACCTGGGACTTCATGTGGATCTACTGGTACCTCGTCCGCTTCACCGGCAAGCGCCCTTTCTCCGAGCATGGGATCGATATCCGCTCATACGCCATGGGCATGCGGCAACGCGAGTTCATGAAATGTGGCAAGAACTACCTGCCGCAGCGCTGGTTCCCCGAGCAGGGGCACTCGCATGTGGCGTTGGACGATGCGCGTGAGCAGGGGCTGCTGTTCATCAATATGCTCAAGGAGAACACGGCAGGACAGAGCGAGTGATCGAGAGGGAAGCTCGGGAGGCGCGGGACCGGGAGGGTGGCCCGCCAGAGACGGATCCGGAGCGAAATTGCAGCGACTGAGGGCTACACAATAGTTCACTGACACGGCTTGAAGTCGCTGGTGGTAGCCACTACTATATTAGTAATTGCTAAATTACTTAATTGAAAGGAGTGGCGATATGGCTGTCATTGAGCTGACCGGCGCCAATTTTGAGGAGACCGTGCAGGGCAACGACATCGTCCTGGTGGATTTCTGGGCTTCGTGGTGCGGTCCGTGCCAGATGTTTGCGCCCGTCTACGAGGCCGTTTCGGAGCGTTTCCCCGATGTGGTCTTCACCAAGGTGAATACCGAGGAGGAGCAGGAACTGGCCGGGCATTTCGCCATTCGCTCCATTCCGACGCTGATGCTGTTCCGCGAGAAGGTCATCCTGTTTCAGCAGGCGGGCGTGCTGCCGGAGTCGGCCCTGGAGGAGATCATTCAGAAGGCCAGGGAGCTGGACATGGACGAGGTGCGCAAGGAGATTGTCAGCCAGCAGGCCGCGAGTAACGCTTGATCCAGACTTCTGTGGTTCACTTGCGGACATCTCCCGCACCGCGGGGGTGTTTTACTATGAGGATCTGATCGCGGCTCCACGAGGAGGTGAACGTGCGCCTCGTATCGATCTGCCTCATAGCGCTGAGCGTGGGAGTGACCGTATTGCCCGATACGCGTGCGGCGAATGCGGCGAGTGACGAATCCCGCTCGCCACCCTCGCCATTGCAGCTGCAACGGGTGTTGGCGCAGACGGGAAGCAGTTATCGACCGCGCACCAGGCATCTGCTGCCCGACGGTCGTCCCCGTTTTACCAATCGCCTGATCCTGGAGGATGCCCTCTACCTGCTGCAGCATGCCCACAATCCGGTGGAGTGGTACCCGTGGGGCGAGGCGGCGTTCGCCGAAGCGCGGCGCTCCGGCAAACCCATCCTGCTTTCGATCGGCTATTCGAGTTGCCACTGGTGCCATGTGATGGCGCGCGAAAGCTTCGACGATCCGCGCACCGCAGCGTCGATCAACCGGCACTTCGTCGCCATCAAGCTGGATCGCGAGCAGCACCCGGAAGTCGACCGCTTGTACGCCCTGGCGGCACGGCTGCTGCAGGGACAGAGCGGTTGGCCGCTGACCCTTGTCCTGACGGCCGAGGGTCACCCGATAGTGAGTACTACCTACCTCCCCAACGAGCCCTTCACTGAATTCATCGATCACGTAGCCCAACAATGGCGCGATCAGCGGTCCGCGCTGCGCAAACAGGCGCAGGCGGCTCAAGCGAAGCTCCGTGAGGCGACGGAGCTGCGGGGCGGGACTCAGGCGGTGGACGAGGCCGTGCTCCTGGCTGCGGAGCGGAATCTGCGCGCCCGCCTCGACGATCTGCAGGGCGGGTTCGGCGAAACCGCCAAGTTTCCCCGCGAACCCTGGCTGCTGTTTCTGCAGGCACGCGTGGTCCTCGAGGGCGGGATTGCACTGGTTGAACCGCTCGACACCACGCTCACGGCCATGGCCCTGGGCGGAATCCACGATCAGGCGGGGGGAGGGTTCCACCGTTACGCCATCGATCCCGGATGGGACACCCCGCATTTCGAGAAGATGCTCTACAACCAGGCCGGTCTGTCGCGGGTTTATCTACGGGCCTGGGCGCGCAACGGCAGTCTGCTCTACCGCGATACGGCACTGCGGACCCTGGATGCGACGCTGTGTGATTTCCGTACCCCCGAGGGAGCGTTCCATGCAGCCATCGATGCCGACAGTGCGGGTGAGGAGGGGATCTATTACCTCTGGACACTCGATCAGCTCCGCAGCGCCCTCCCGGGAATTGACGCTGATTGGGCTGCCGACCTGTTGGGTGTCACGGCAGTCGGTGCTTTCGCGGGCGCCAATGTTCTGCGGCTGACCGAAACCCCCGCGGCGATCGCTGCCCGAACGGGCGCGACGGAGCAGGCGGTCATCACCCGCCTAAACGGCATCCGGGAGCGGTTACGCCAGGAGCGCGAGCAGCGCCGTATTCCGCCGGCGCGCGATGACAAGGTGCTGCTGGGCTGGAACGGACTGATGATCGCCACGCTGGCGGAGGCCGCTGTGCTCGCGGGCGATAACCGCTATCGCCTGGCGGCGGAGCGTGCCGCCGACTACCTGTGGCGCATCCACCGGGCAGAGGATGGCAGCTTGTGGCGCGTCTCGCGGGGAGGGCGGACATCGGTTGCGGCCCAACTAGAGGATTACGCCTATTTCGGTCAGGCGCTGGTGGCGCTCTACGATGCGACGCAGGAGTTGCGCTGGTTGAGTCGCAGCCGCGCGCTCGCGGAGGTGATGATCGAGCAGTTCTGGGACCCTAAGGATGGCGGATTTTACTCGGTGAGTGTTGAATCCGCCAAATGGGTACCGATGCGAGTCAAAAGTGTCCATGACGAAACGCTTGCATCGGGCAATGCGGCGGCGTTTGACCTGCTGCAGCGTCTCTATCGACGCAGCGGGGAGTACCGCTTCCGCGAACGTGCCGAGGCGACTCTGGCCAGCCTGTCGCCGGGCATCGCTGCCGCACCCGATCGGTTCGCCGCCACGCTGTTGGCGGTCAACGAAGGCCAATACGGCGAGGTCAATGCCCGGGCCTATGCGGCGCAGGGCAACCTGGAGGCGACGGCGGAAATCATCGCGTGGCACGGCGATAGCGCGGAACTGGTGATTCGCCTGCGTCTGCAACCCGGGTGGCACGTCAATGCCCATCAGCCGCTGCAGGCGGAATTGATGGCAACCGAGGTGCAACTGGGTGGAACGCGCCCCGGCTGGCGCATGGTGGCGATTGACTACCCGGGCGCGGTGGAGCGATCGTTGGGATTCCAGTCCGAACCGCTGGCCCTTTATGAGGAGGAGGTTCTGATCCGTGCGCAGGTGGAGCGGGTCGGTGACCCCTCTCCGGCAGTCCCGGCGCTGGTTCCCCTGCACCTGCGCATCCAGGCCTGCAACGATCGGCTCTGCCTGCAACCCGAACGGTTGCTGCTCTATCCCTCGGGCGCGGCCGCGGCCTACTCGGCGGCCCCTACGGTGGGCCTTGGGGACCGCGAACGGCTCTCGCCCAGATAGACGCCGAGGAGTATCCCTGCCGCAGCGGCGAGCTGCCACAGCGTCAACTGTTCGTTGAACGCCATCCAGCCCGATATCACGGCAACCACCGGGATGAGATTGATGAAGAGGGCGGCGCGCGAGGCAGGCACCTGGCTGACGCCGTAGTTGTAGAGTCCGAAAGCACCCAAGGTGACAAAGGTACCGAGGTAGAACACCGTCAGCCAGGTCCCGCCTGGCACCTCGGTCCAGTTCACAGGCTGATCCAGCGCGAGCCCGGGCAGAAAGAAAAGGGCGCCGGCCAACGCCTGCAGGCTGGTGAGCAGCCACGGATGGTAGCGCGACGTGAGATGTTTGAGGGTGAGGATGTAGCCCGCGGCGCAGATCATCGCGGCCAGTTCGAGGAGGTTGCCCAGCAGGGGATCGGGGGCGTGGGCGTCGCTGACGCCGAGCAGCGAAAGCACGACCACGCCGGCCAGGGAAATGGCCAGTCCCCCGATGATGCGCACCGTGATGCGCTCCTTGAGAAACAGCCAGGCACCAGCCGCCACCATCAGCGGCACCAGCGCCGAGATCACGCCAGCCTGTCCGGCGCTGGTGTAGCGCAACGCATAACCTTCCAGCAGGAAGTAGAGGCACGGTTCGCACAGCACCATCAGTGCCAGCCAACGCCAGTCACCACGGTGGTATTGCGGCTTGGGGATGTAGCGCCACAGAGCGATCACGATGACGCTGGCGATCGCCATGCGCAGCCAGATCAGCGTGATAGGGGCGAAGGCGGCCAGCGCCGCTTTGGTGGCGGCGAACGAAGTGCCCCAGATGATTACCGCGATACCCAGGGCGAGCATCGGGAGAAAAAGTGCGGACCTGCCCACGGCTTGCGAAGAGGGTTTGCGCTGCCGCTGCCGGGTGGTGCCTAGGCGTTGACGGAAGGCGCCGCGACAACGCCGAACTCGCCCTCGCGCAGGCACCGGGCGACATAGGCGAGATGGGTCTGGGCCGCCGCGCGGGCCCGCTCGGCATCGCGTGCCAGGATCGCGTCCAGGATTGCCTTGTGCTGGCTGTGGATGGCGTTGCGGCTCTCCTGCTGCTGATAGATCCGCTCCCAGTTGTGGATTATCTGATCGCCCAGCAGGTTGAAGAGGCTGCGGGTCAGATGGATCAGCGCGACGTTGTTCGACGCCTCGGCGATGGCCATATGGAATTCGGTGTCGGCCTTGGCCTCCTGAGTCAGGTCACGGCGTTGATAGGCGGCCTCAAGATCGGAAAAGCGCTCGCGGATGACTTCGCGGACCGTGGGCGTGGCGCGCACGGCGGCATGGCTGGCGGCGAGCACCTCCAGACCGTGGCGGCACTCCAGTACATCGGAAAGCGCCTCGGGATTGTCGTGAATGAGGTGAGCCAGGGGATCGGTGATGTTGGGCGTCAGTACCTGCGAGACGAAGGTGCCGCCACCCTGGCGGCTGTAGATCAGCCCCTTTGCCTCGAGCTTGAGCAGCGCTTCGCGGACCGAGGCGCGCGAGACCTTGAGTTGGGACATGAGCTCCCTCTCGGCGGGCAGTTTTTCGCCCGGGCGCACCACGCCCTTACGAATCAGTGCCATGATTTGATCAGCGATGGTGTCGGAGACACGCGACGGTTTGATGGGTTGCAGTTGCATGGGTCTTCTCCGTTGACTAGCCGAAAGTATACATAGAACCAAGATGTCAGACCATTCTAAATTCAGCTCATCAATGGACAGCCTCTATAGTATGAATGTTGATAGGCCTGATTATAGTGAATAGAAACAACGCGATTAACCGAATCCTGATTTTCCTGTCCCACACAAAGTGGGGTTCTCAGTTGACAAGAATGGAAAAAAGACGAAAATGGTCTGGCCATTTAAATATTGGATAATAAAACCATGGCAAACGCCAATCAGGCGTAGATTTGAGAGGGACCGGCGGTGCGTCAGGAACGCGGCCGGCCAATAACCAAAGGAGCATGAGCAGATGCGTGATCAATACCAAGACGTAGATCCCCAGGAGACCCGCGAATGGCAGGAGGCCATCGATGTGGTGCTGGAGCGCGAGGGACCGGAGCGGGCCAAATTCCTGCTCAAGCAAGCGATCGATACGGCTTCGGCGGGTGGCGCCGAGCCCCCGGATACTAGCCGCACGCCGTATCTGAACACGATTCCGGTGGCGCGCGAGCCCCAACATCCCGGCGATCTGGCCATCGAGGAGCGCCTGCGCGACATCGTGCGCTGGAATGCCGCCGCCATGGTGGTGCGCGCCAACAAGAAGCCGGCGGCGCCCGGCGGGCACATCGCCAGCTACCAATCTTCCGCCGTGCTCTACGAGACCGGTTTCAACCACTTTTGGCATGCTGCCAACGAAATCCATGGCGGCGATCTGGTCTATATCCAGGGTCATGCGGCCCCCGGCATCTACGCCCGCGCCTATCTGGAAGGGCGCATCAGCGAAGAGCAGCTGGAGAATTTCCGTCTTGAAACGGGAGGCAAGGGGATCTCTTCCTATCCGCATCCGTGGCTGATGAAAGAGTTCTGGCAGTTTCCTACCGTCTCCATGGGTCTGGGTTCGCTGATGGGCATCTACCAGGCGCGCTTCATGAAATACCTGCAGAACCGCGGCCTCATAGAAGATCAGGGGCGCAAGGTGTGGGTCTTTCTCGGCGACGGCGAAATGGATGAGCCGGAATCCCAGGGCGCCATTTCACTGGCCGTGCGCGAGAAACTCGACAACCTCATCTTCGTCATTAACTGCAACCTGCAGCGCCTCGACGGCCCGGTGCGCGGGAACGGCAAGATCATCCAGGAACTGGAAGGCAACTTCCGCGGCGCCGGCTGGGACGTGATCAAGGTGATCTGGGGTGCCAGCTGGGACAAGCTGCTGGCCCAGGATCACAACGGCCTGCTGCGCAAGCGCATGGAAGAGGCGGTGGACGGCGAGTACCAGGCCTTCAAGGCCAAAGACGGCGCCTACGTGCGCGAGCACTTCTTCGGCAAGTATCCCGAACTGAAGAAGATGGTCGAGCATATGAGTGACAACGAGATCTACTACGGTCTGATCCGCGGTGGGCATGACCCGCAAAAGGTCTACGCGGCCTATTCGGAAGCGGTAAAGGCCGTGGGACGCCCCACCCTGATCCTGGCCAAGACCGTCAAGGGTTACGGTATGGGCGAGGCCGGTGAGGGCCAGAACATCACCCATCAGCAGAAGAAGATGGGTGAGGATCAGTTGCGCAAATTTCGCAAGCGGCTGAAGGTGTCGATCTCCGATGACCACGTGGTGGCGGCCGACTTCATCAAACCCGCCGACGATTCGCCGGAGATGCAGTACCTGCACGCCAAGCGTAAGGCGCTGGGCGGCTACCTCCCTCAGCGGCGTACCAGGGGCGACACGCTGAATATCCCCGATCTGTCGATGTTCGACGCACTGCTTAAGGAGACCGGCGAGCGCACCATGTCGACCACCATGGCTCTGGTGCGCACCATGGTGGCCATCGCGCGCAATAAAGAGATCGGTCCGCGCCTGGTGCCCATCGTTCCCGACGAGGCGCGCACCTTCGGTATGGAGGGCATGTTCCGCCAGATCGGCATCTATGCCCCGGAAGGGCAGCTCTACACCCCCATGGATGCGGGCGACATCATGCCCTACCGCGAAGATGTGAAGGGTCAGCTGCTGCAGGAAGGGATCAACGAGGCGGGCGCCATGTCGTCGTGGATCGCCGCTTCCAGCAGCTACTCCAACCATGGCGTCACCATGATGCCCTTCTATATCTACTACTCCATGTTCGGCTTCCAGCGTTTTGGTGACCTGGCCTGGGCGGCGGGCGACCTGCAGGCGCGCGGCTTCCTGATCGGCGGCACCGCCGGGCGCACCACGTTGAACGGTGAGGGGCTGCAGCATCAGGATGGTCATAGCCAGCTGCAGGCGAGTCACATTCCCAACTGCATCTCCTATGATCCCACCTTCCATTACGAGGTGGCGGTGATCGTGCACGAGGGGATGCGGCGCATGTTCCAGGAGCAGGAGAACGTCTTCTACTACCTCACCACCATGAACGAGAACTACACCCACCCGGCGATGCCGGAGGGGGCTGAGACCGGCATCCTCAAAGGGCTCTACCGGTTGAGCGAAGGCGAGAAACCGAAAGGCAAGAGGAAGTCGCCCCGCGTCCAGCTCCTCGGCTGCGGCGCCATCCTCAACGAAGTGATCGCCGCGGTGGATCTGTTGAAGAACGACTTCGGCGTCAGCGCCGATGTCTGGAGCGCCACCAGCTTCAATGAACTGGCCCGCGACGGTCAGGAGATCGAGCGTTGGAACCGCCTCCATCCCGATCAGACACCGCGTCAGAGTTACGTGGAGCAGTGCCTGGCCGGCACCGAAGGGCCGGTGATCGCCGCCAGCGACTACATGAAGGCCTTCGCCGGGCAGATCCGCGCTTTTGTACCGCGCCGCTACACGGTGCTCGGCACCGACGGCTTCGGCCGCTCCGACAGCCGCGAGGCGCTGCGCCGCCACTTCGAGGTGGATCGCTATCACGTGGTGGTGGCCGCGCTCAAGGCGTTGGCTGACGAGGGAGCGATTCCGGTGCAAGAGGTCGTCAAGGCTATCCAGCAGTACGGTATCGATGCCGACAAGCCCAACCCGGTGAAGGTCTGAGGGAGAACCAACAATGAGCCTACAAGAGATCAAAGTGCCGGATATCGGCGATTTCGAAGACGTGGATGTGATCGAGGTGCTGGTTGCAGTCGGCGACACCATTGCGATCGACGATCCGGTCATCACCCTGGAGAGCGACAAGGCTTCCATGGAGATTCCCAGTCCCGCCGCCGGCGTGGTCAAGGAACTGAAGGTGGCGGTGGGGGATAGGGTCTCAAGAGGGAGCCTGATCCTGCTGCTGGCCGCCGAGGGGGTCGCTGCCGCGGCCAGCGAGCCGACTCCCAAGGCCGAGGCGCCCGCTGCACCGGCCAGCATCCCGGCCGCCAAGCCCCCCCCGGCAGCGCCGCTGACCGCTGCCGGCGCCCCCTTCGGCCGCGTCCACGCCAGCCCCTCGGTGCGGCGCCAGGCACGCGAGCAGAAGATCGATCTGTCGCAAGTGGTCGGCAGTGGACGCAAGGGCCGAATCACCAAAGAGGATCTGGCCGGTGCCGGTCGGAGTGGGGCAAGCCCTGCGGCGGCCTCTGCCGCAGCTGCAACCGGCGGTGCCGGCATCCCGCCCATTCCAGTGGTGGATTTCAGCAAATTCGGCCCGGTAGAGACCCAGGCGCTGAGCAAGATCAAGCGCCTTACCGGTGTGAACCTGAGCCGCGCCTGGCTCAACGTGCCGCACGTCACGCATCACGACGAGTGCGACGTTACCGAAGTCGAGGCCTTTCGCGGTTCGCTCAAGGCCGAGGCCGAGAAGCGCGGGCTGCGCGTCACGCTGCTCAGCTTCTTCATGAAGGCGTGCGCCGCGACGCTGAAAGAGTTCCCCGGCGTCAACGCCTCGCTGGATCCCGGCGCGGAGAACCTGATCCTGAAGAAGTACGTGCACATCGGTATCGCGGTGGATACGCCCAATGGCCTGGTGGTCCCGGTGGTGCGCGATGTGGATCAGAAGAGCATCTACGACCTGTCGGCGGAGCTGGCCGAGATCAGCGTCAAGGCGCGCGACAGAAAGCTGATGCCCGGCGACATGCAGGGCGGCAGTTTCACCATCTCCAGCCTCGGCGGCATTGGCGGTACCGCGTTCACGCCGATCGTCAATGCGCCGGAGGTCGCCATCCTGGGTCTGACCCGCTCGCAGATGAAGCCGGTATGGGATGGCAGCAACTTCGTGCCGCGTCTGATGCAGCCGATGTCGCTCTCCTATGATCACAGAGTGGTCGATGGGGCGGAAGCGGCGCGTTTCGTGCGCCATCTGGGCATCCTGATGACCGATGTGCGGCGGTTACTCCTATGAAACTCCCGCTCCCTCCGGGAGGGGGTGGGGGTGAGGGTCCAATCGACACCCTCTTCCTCCGGGAGCGGGTGGGGGGTAGAGATCCAGTCGACTCCTTCTCCCTGAGGGAGAGGGGATAAAATCCAAGAAGCGAGAACGATAATGAGCGAAATCAAACAGATTACCGTCCCGGATATCGGTGACTTCAATGATGTGGATGTGATCGAAGTGCTGGTGGCGCCGGGCGCCCTGGTCGAGATCGATGATCCGCTGATCACCCTGGAGAGCGACAAGGCCTCGATGGAGATTCCCTCGCCCTATTCCGGCACGGTGCAAGAGTTGCAGGTCAAGGTCGGCGACAAGGTCTCCAAAGGCAGCGCCATTTTGAGCATGGAGATCGGCGCGGAAGCCAAGGTGGCTGCCGATGAGCCACGTCCCGTCGTCGGGGGAACTCCCGGTAGCGCCGCGGCCCCCGGTGATGCCGGCGGTGGCTACGGTGCGGGGCGCATCGATGATGTGTTGGTGCCCGATATCGGTGACTTCAAGGATGTCGACGTCATCGAGGTGCTGGTGCGCGAGGGCGACCGCGTCGGCGAGGGCGATTCGCTGATCACCCTGGAGAGCGACAAGGCCTCGATGGAGATCCCGAGCCCCGCGGCCGGTGTCGTCGAGGCGCTCAAGGTAACCGTGGGTGACAAGGTCTCCGAGGGCACATTGATCCTCACCCTGCAAGTGGCGGGTGCGGCACCCAAGGCCGCTACCGGCGCGCCGGCAGCTGCCGCGTCGGTGCGGGCACCGCAGGCCGACAGCTACGCCGGCGCTTCCGACGTGGAGGCCGAGGTGGTGGTGCTGGGCTCCGGCCCCGGTGGTTATACGGCCGCCTTCCGCGCCGCCGATCTGGGCAGGAAGGTGGTGCTGATCGAACGCTACCCGAGCCTGGGTGGCGTTTGCCTCAACGTCGGTTGTATTCCGTCCAAGGCATTGCTCCACGCCGCCAAGGTGCTGGAGGAGGCGCGCGATTTCGGTGCCCATGGCATCACCTTCGCTGAGCCCAGGATCGATCTCGATGCATTGCGCGGCTGGAAGGACGGTGTCGTCAAACGCCTGACCGGCGGCCTCGGCGGATTGGCCAAACAACGCAAGGTGCAGGTGGTCAACGGTTACGGACGTTTTCTCGATCCGCATCACATCGAGGTGGAGAACGAGAAGGGCGAGAAGAGTGTCGTCGGTTTCCAGCAGTGCATCGTCGCTGCCGGTAGCGCGCCGGTAAAGCTGCCCTTTATCCCCGACGATCCGCGCGTCATCGACTCCACCGGCGCGCTCAAGCTCGAAGACGTGCCGAAGCGCATGCTGGTGATCGGCGGCGGCATCATCGGGCTGGAGATGGCTACCGTCTACCACGCACTGGGCTCCAGGATCACCGTGGTGGAGATGCTGGACAGCCTGATCGCGAGTGCCGACAAAGACATCGTCAAGCCGCTGCACAAGCGTCTGGAGAAGCGCTACGAAGCGATTTTGCTGAAAACCCGCGTCACCAAGGTCGAAGCGACGAAGAAGGGGTTGAAGGTGACTTTCGAGGGCGACAAGGCCCCCAAGCCGCAAACCTACGACCGCATCCTGGTCTCTGTGGGCCGCATGCCCAATGGGCTGAAGATCGATGCCGCCAAAGCGGGTATCACGGTGGATGAACGCGGTTTCATTGCCGTCGACAAACAGCAGCGCACCAATGTGCCGCACATCTTCGCCATCGGCGATGTCGTTGGCCAGCCGATGCTCGCCCACAAAGCGGTGCATGAGGGCAAGGTGGCCGCCGAGGTATGTGCCGGCATGAACACGCATTTCGAGGCGCGCGTGATCCCCTCGGTCGCCTACACCGATCCCGAGATCGCCTGGGTCGGCGTCACCGAAGCCGAAGCGAAGGAGCAGGGGCTCAAGTTCGGCAAGGGCAGTTTCCCGTGGGCTGCGAGCGGTCGCTCGTTGTCGCTGGGACGCGACGAGGGGATGACCAAGCTGATCTTCGAGGAGAGCAACGAGCGCGTCATCGGTGCCGGGATCGTCGGTCCCAACGCGGGCGATCTCATTGCCGAGGTGGCGCTGGCCATCGAGATGGATTGCGATGCTTCGGACATCGCTTTGACCGTCCACCCGCACCCGACCTTGTCGGAGACGGTGGCGTTCGCGGCCGAGGCCTTCGAGGGCACGATCACCGATCTGTACATGCCGAAGAAGAAGTCGTAAGGACTTCGGCTGAGGGCATTGAGTTCTTTTAACGCAGAGACGCCAAGACGCAAAGAGCGCAAAGATTTTTT
This sequence comes from Pseudomonadota bacterium, assembly GCA_008501635.1. Classification (NCBI taxonomy): domain Bacteria; kingdom Pseudomonadati; phylum Pseudomonadota; species Pseudomonadota bacterium. The sequence continues at coordinate 51,655 of QQUJ01000023.1, read as the reverse complement.
CATTGGATTCCTTTTCGTTGCGTTCTTGGCGTCTTGGCGTCTCTGCGCTGAGAGCTTTTGAACTTAAGGATTTGACGAGATGACGGTTGATTCCGTACCGAAGAAACCCGTGGTGCCCGGCGAGAAACTGCGCAGCGCCGACAAGGTGGCGCGCATTCCGGTCAAGGTGATCCCCGCTGACAAACCGTTGCCGAAACCGCCGTGGCTGCGGATTAAATTGCCCAGCCACTCGCAGCAGCAAAAGGTCCGTGATCTGCTGCGCGACAACACGCTGCATACGGTCTGCGAGGAGGCGGCCTGCCCCAATCTTGCCGAGTGCTTCGGCAAGGGCACGGCGACCTTCATGATCATGGGTGATATCTGCACGCGCCGTTGCCCGTTCTGCGACGTCGCCCACGGGCGACCGCTGGCGCTGGATCGCGACGAACCGCAGCGGCTGGCCGAGACGGTGCAAAAAATGAAACTGCGCTACGTCGTCATCACGTCGGTGGACCGCGATGACCTGGCGGACGGCGGTGCCGGCCATTATGCCGAGTGCATGGTGGCGGTGCGCGCGGCCAATGCCGGTATAAAGATCGAAACACTCGTTCCCGATTTTCGCGGCCGGATGGAAAAAGCGTTGGCGCGACTAGCCGCAACGCCACCCGATGTCTTCAATCACAATCTGGAGAGCGTGCCGAGGGTCTACAAACAGGTGCGCCCAGGTGCTGATTACCGCTGGTCGCTTGAACTGCTCCAGCAGTTCAAGGCCATGCATCCCGGTATTCCCACCAAATCGGGCTTGATGCTGGGTTTGGGCGAGCGCAACGAGGAGATCGTGGAGGTGATGAAAGACCTGCGCGCTAACGGCGTCAATATGCTCACCCTGGGGCAGTACCTGCAGCCCAGTCCGCATCACCTGCCGGTTGCTCGTTATGTAACGCCGGAGGAGTTTGCAGAGCTAAAGCAGGTCGGCGAGGATCTGGGCTTTGCGCATGTGGCCAGCGGGCCGTTCGTGCGTTCGTCCTATCATGCCGATCTGCAGGCAAGCGGAGTAGTCTGAAGGCGCGCTACGGTCTATGGACCACTGTCAATGCGGGGTTGGACCAAACCTTACAGACTCGGTAACCCGCCATTGCGGGGGGTTTTGAGATAGGTTTTGGTAGGCCATACTGTAAACGACGGTGTGCGTGTTTGGATCGAGGCAGTAGGTCAAACTGCGCACTGGGATCGCATTGGGTTGGAGAGATAGCGCCCTCCCAAACCCTGTAGTCTTAAGAGCCCCGTTCAACGATGAAAATACCAAGAGGAGGAGTGCGGCATGCTTAGATGGAAATCAAACTATTACAGATTGGCGGGCCTTGTTGGAATGCCTCTGCTGGCGGTGACATTGCTGGTAAGTCCGGCTGGTGCCGAGGAGGTAACCCTCAAGGGAGTAAGTGCATTCGCGCAGGGCACCAATTTCTCCAAACAGTTCGAGAAATTTATCGACCTGGTCAACCAGCAGGGTAAGGGTGTCGTCCAGATCAACTACGTGGGCGGTGGCGGAAAGGTGATGAATCCCTTTGAGTTGGGTAATGCGGTGCGAACCGGCGTGGTGCATATCGGCAATCTGCCGGGTTCCTTCTATACCAATATCATGCCGGAGGCGGATGCACTCAAGATGACGACGCACAATGTTACGGAGTTGCGGGCGAGTGGTGCCTACGATTATCTGGAGTCGTTACATAACCAGAAAGCCAACGCTCATCTGTTGGGTCGGCATAAAAGCAAGGCGCCTTTCCATCTGTATCTCAACAAGCCGATCAAGAGCCGTGATCTCACCGGACTGAAGATTCGCACCACACCCATCTACCGTGCATTTTTTGCATCGATGGGTGCGAGTCTGGTGCGCACCGCGCCCGGCGAGGTATTCACCGCGCTCGAGAGAGGTGTGGTGGATGGTTACGGATGGCCGATTCAGGGCATATTCGATCTGGGGTGGCATGAGGTCACCAAGTATCGCGTCGATCCTGGCTTCTACGCTTCAGCGGTGGAGGTTCTTGTCAACAAGGACCGATGGGATTCGCTGACCGATGCACAGCGCTCTGTGTTAACGGCGGCTGCTGAACAGATGGAACGCGAAGGTGATGCAATGGATCTCGAATTGAACAAGAGCGAGACCGAGCGGCAAAAGCAGCAGGGTATTCAGACTATCGCCTTTACCGGCGACGAAGGGAAAAGATACTTGAAGGACGCCGATGAAAAAGCTTGGGAGGCCATTGTTAAGACCAGTCCCGAGCATGGCGGTAAACTCCAGGAGCTGCTCAGCAAGTAACAAGCGCAAGAACTGGGTTCGCCCCTCTCCACGTGGAATGGAGAGGGGCGTTCGTGTCGTGTAGCCTGGAACCTGTCTCAGAATTCCCCGTGAGCGGCCTACCCAGCGCGCCTCTGGGGTACAACACAGCACGCGGAGAATTCTGAGACAGGTTCTAAAAACAACTCATACCAACGAGCAAACACCATGCGCAAACTGATGCCGCTCTATGACCGATTTCTGGAAACGCTAGGCATATGCGCGGGCCTGGTTCTTGCGGTTATCGCTGCGCTGATCGCTCTGGATGTGCTCATCCGTAATCTGGGTGTCGGCAACTTTCCCTGGTTGATCGAGGTCGCTGAGTACGGACTCTATGTTTCGACCTTCATGGCGGCGCCGTGGGTGCTGCACCTCGGGGGTCACGTGCGCGTGGATGTATTGGTGACCTTGTTGCCGGACAGGGCTGCCAGGATTCTGGATTTCGTGATCAATGCGATCGGTTTGGGTATTTGCCTGACGCTCCTCTATTACGGCGCGAAAGCGGCACAGGATGCGCACTTCATTGGCTCGATGATTTTCAAGGAGTTGGTGATTCCTGAATGGGCGTTGCTGTCGGTAATACCGGTGGCCTGCATGCTATTGGCCTTTGAGTTTCTGCTGCGCTTGCTGCGTATCGGGCCGGAAAGCAGCGTCAGCGAAGTGGACGAAGTGTTGTCCAGCGAGAGACTGTAGCGATGGAGTGGTCTACCGCGTTACTCCTGTTGTTGGGAACACTCATGTTGCTGATGGCGATGGGTCTGCCCGTAGCTTTCGCTTTTTTGGGGGTCAATATTCTGGGTGCCGCTGTTTTTCTGGGCGGCGAGGCGGGGCTGAGCCAACTGCCGCGCAACGCCATGGCATCGCTCGCAACCTTCACGTTGGCTCCCATCCCTCTGTTCGTCGCCATGGGCGAGATCCTTTTCCACACCGGCGTGGCGTTCAAAGCCATCGAGGCGGTTGATCGACTGGTATCACGTGTGCCGGGTCGGTTGTCCGTGGTATCGGTTTTGGGTGGCACCCTGTTCTCATCGCTTTCCGGTTCGACATTGGCCAACACTGCGGTACTGGGTGGTCTGCTGCTGCCGGACATGTTGAAGCGGGGATACCATCCGTCGATCGCCATGGGTCCGATCATGGCGACGGGCGGTATCGCGATGTTGATTCCACCCTCGGCCCTGGCTGTGTTGCTCGGTAGTTTGGCAGGCATTTCGATCTCGAAACTGCTGATCGCGGGGATTATCCCCGGCTTGATGATGAGCGCTATCTTCCTGGTCTACGTGGTGGGGCGCTGTGGTTTGGATCGGTCGCTCGCGCCACGCGACGACGCTCGCCAGGTAATGTCGCCATGGGCACGTTGGCGGCCGTTTCTTATCAACGTCGTACCACTGCTGGGACTGTTTGCCTTGGTGGTGGGCAGTATTCTCGCGGGGTGGGCGACTCCCACGGAATCAGCGGCGGTTGGTTTCGTCGGTGCGGTGATCGCAGCGGCAGCCTATCGCGGTCTCACCTTCAAAGCGCTGATCAAATCGTTGCGGGCAACGGCAAAGATCTCGGTGATGATCCTGTTCATCATTGTCGCCTCGGTCACCTTCTCGCAGATTCTGGCGTTTTCCGGGGCGACGGATGGGCTGCTGCGATTGATCGAGGGAACGGATGCCTCTCTGCTCGTGACCCTGGTGATCATGTTGGCGATTCTCCTGCTGCTCGGTGCCTTCATGGATCAGGTGAGCATGATCATGATCACCATCCCCTTCTTTATCCCACTGGCCGCAACGCAGGGCATCGATCTTCTCTGGCTCGGCGTATTGATGCTGATTGCCATGGAGGTGAGTTTCACCACACCACCCTTCGGATTGCTGCTCTATGTGATGAAGGCGGTGGCTCCGCCGTCCATTTCCATGCGCCAGGTCTGGGTGGCCGCCTTACCATTTATCGGGCTCGAGCTGCTGGTATTGGTGGCTCTCGTCGCGTTCCCGGCGTTAGCGTTGTGGTTGCCTTCCCAGATTGGGTAGCCGTTGGTTTTTGCTAAGGGAGTATGCGCAAGGGTACACCGGCGCTCTGTTTGATTGGCTTGAGGGCGAGACGGGTGCTGACGCGCTGCACGCCAGGAAAATGGATCAACTCATCCCGTAGGAAACGGTCGCAGGCATCCATATCCGCCACCATCACGTGGAGCAGATAATCCCGATCCCCTGTTACCGCGTAGCATTCCACCACCTCGTCGCGCTCATCGATGACTTTTTCGAAGGCGGCCGCCTGATGCAGATCGAGCGAGACCTCGACGAAGACATCGAGCGCGATTCCCAGTGCCTGGGCGTTGACCACGGCCGTGTAGCGACTGATCACGCCCGACTCTTCCAGCATTCGCACCCGCCGCCAGCACGGTGTGGTCGAGAGGCCGATGCGCTCGGAGAGCTCGGCGATCGACAGCCGTCCGTTGCGTTGCAGTTCCGTCAGGATGCGCAGATCGCTGGCATCGAGCTGGGGTTGTTTGGAATCAGTTTTCATAAAACAGTATATTCTTAGTAGATATTACTAATTTTCACCGCCGATACTAGGAAAATAGCAAAGAAAATCTCCGAATGATAGGCATAGACTCTGTGATCAAAGGAGGAGGATTGATCCGGAGACACCCGCCAGAGGTGCAAAGGCAATCCCAGGTTCGTAACCAGTACATAACCGGGGGCTTATGCCGGAAACCGGAATCTCAAAGGTGGCGGCCTACGCCATTCAAGATGGTCGCGCTTACTTCACAGGCGTAGAGGCTCTCGCCCAGTTGCTGGTCGTGCAGAGCCAGCGTGATGCTGCTGCCGGCTGGAACACCGCCGGTTTCGTATCCGGTTACCGGGGTTCACCCCTGGGGGGGATGGATCGCACGTTCTGGCGCTGGCAAGAGTACCTGAGCGCGCACCGCATTCGCTTCCAGCCCGCCATCAATGAGGAACTCGCTGCAACCGCCGTGCTGGGAACCCAGCAGCTCACCCTCCATCCTGGCGCGCAACGCGAAGGCGTCTTCGCCATGTGGTACGGCAAAGGCCCCGGTCTGGATCGCGCCGGAGACGCCCTCAAGCATGCCAACTCGCTCGGGACCTCGCCCAGAGGCGGTGCGCTGGTGGTGGTGGGCGACGATCACGGTGCGGTCTCATCCAGCATGGCGCATCAATGCGAGCAGGCGATGGCCTCGTGGATGATGCCGGTGCTCCATCCCGCGAGCATCCGCGAATATCTTGAGTTTGGTCTGCTCGGTTTCGCCATGTCGCGCTACTCGGGTTGCTACGTGGGCTTCAAGGCGGTTTCTTCGGTGGTGGAGACGGCGGCCTCCGTAGCTCTCGATGCCCCCGATCTGGTGATCCGCGAACCCGATGATTTCGCCATTCCCGCAGAAGGCGTGCATATCCGCTGGCCCGATCCCCAACTCGCCCAGGAGGCGCGCCTGCAGTTGATCAAGCTGCCGGCGGCGCAGGCCTTCGCACGCGCCAATCGTATCGATCGCCTCATCTGGGAGACACCGCAGGCGCGCCTGGGCATTGTCGCGACCGGCAAGGCCTACGCCGATCTGAGGCAGGCGCTGGCTGCGTTGGACATCGACGAGCAGCGGGCCAATGAGCTGGGGCTGCGCCTCTACAAGGTGGGGATGCCGTGGCCGCTGGAGCCGGTCGGGGCGCAACAGTTTGCGCAGGGACTCCAGCGCCTCCTGGTGGTCGAGGAGAAGCGGCCCCTGGTCGAGACGCAATTGAAGGAGTTGCTCTACGGGCTCCCCGAGGGGGAACGCCCTGCCATACACGGCAAACACGATGCCGCCGGTATGCCCCTGCTGCCGGCAACCGGCGAGCTCGACGCCGCGCTTCTGGCGCAGGTGTTGGCGCAATGGCTTGCTCTGGGGCAGGGTGAGGAGCGCCGGCCGCAAACCTATCTTCAGCTCCTCGAAGTCAAGCAGACGCAGTGCGCGCAACTGCCCAAGGTGGCACGCTCGCCGTACTTCTGCGCCGGCTGCCCGCACAACGTCTCGACCACGGTTCCCGAGGGCAGTCGCGCGCTGGCGGGAACGGGTTGCCATCTGATGGTGGTCGGCATGCAGCGCGACACCAGCAGCCTGCTGCATATGGGGGGCGAGGGCGTGAACTGGGTGGGGCAGGCGCCGTTCACCAGTGAGAAGCACATCTTTCAGAATCTCGGTGATGGCACCTACGTTCATTCCGGTCACCTGGCCATCCGCCAGGCGGTCGCCGCCGGTGTCAATATCACCTACAAAATTCTCTACAACGATGCGGTGGCGATGACCGGCGGCCAGCCGCTCGAGGGGAATCCCTCGGTGGCCGCGATCAGCCAGCAGATCTATCACGAGGGGGTGAAACGGATCGCGATCATCAGCCAGGAACCGGAGGCGCTGTCGCGTGCGGCCCTGCCGCCGGGGATCACCCTGCACCATCGCCGCGAACTGGAGGCGCTGCAGGAGGAGTTGCGCCAGTACCCGGGTGTTTCTGCCCTGATCTACGACTGGACCTGCGCCACGGAACGCCGGCGGCGACGCAAACGCGGCGAGGAAGCCCCGGCACGCATGCGCGCGTTCATCAATCAGGCGGTCTGCGAGGGGTGCGGCGATTGTGTGCTGGCTTCCAACTGCGTGGCGCTGGTCTCCGAAGCGACGCCGCTGGGGTGGAAACGGCGCATCGATCAATCCGCCTGCAACGACGATTTCGCCTGCGTTGACGCCTATTGTCCAGCCATCGTCACGCTGGAGGGTGCGGAGCCGCAGGCATCAGTGCCGAGCCACGCGTTGCTGGCGCGGGAGGTGCCGCAGCCCGAGGCGGGCACGCATGGTGGTGTATTTAATCTGCTGCTGGCAGGCGCCGGAGGATCGGGCGTGGTGACCGTGGGGCGGGTCCTCGGCATGGCCGCCCATTTGGAGGGCAAGGCCTCCACGGTGCTGGATTTCACCGGCCTGGCGCAGAAGGGCGGGCAGGTGCTGACGCACGTGCGCATTGCGCCCGGCTATTTCGAGCTTCACGGGGCGCGGATACCGATGGCTGATGCCGATGTGCTCCTGGCGGGTGACATGGTCTCGGCGACCGGAGCGGAAGTGGCGGGTTGTACGCGCGCCGGCGTCACGACGGTACTGGTCAACAACCATGACACGCCCACCGCCGCCGATGTGCTGAATCCTCATCAGGTGCCCGACGGCTCCGCCAGGCAGGAGCACATCGCCAGCGCCTTCGGTGAGGACAACGTCCAGTTTGTGGACGCGTCGCGATTGGCCGCCCAGGTTACGGGCGAGAGCATCGGCGCTAATCTGCTGCTGCTCGGATATGCCTATCAGTTGGGGGAGATCCCGCTCAAACTGACATCGATCCTCGAGGCGATAGAGCGTAACGGCGTTGCCATCGAAGCCAACCAACTGAGCTTTCATGTCGGGCGACTGGCAGCGCACGATTTCGGTGATCTCGAGCAGCTGTGTGATTTGGGCGCGGCGGATGAGGCGGCCACCGATGAAGCGCTGGAGGATTTGATACAGAGGTACGCCGGCTATCTGACGGACTACCAGAACCGCGCTTACGCCAATCGCTACACGCAGCTGGTGAAACAGGTCATGGCGGCCGATGCCAGGATGAGCGACGAGCCCGGACCGCTGAGCATTGCGGTAGCGCGCTCCTATTTTCGTTTGCTAAGTTACAAGGACGAATACGAGGTGGCTCGGCTGCACACGGATCCGCGGTACCGGGATTCCCTGAACGCGCGGTTCGGTGCTAAGGTGAGACCTCATTACCATTTGGCGGTGCCCTTGCTTCCGGGGCGTGACAGCCGAACCGGCGGTGCGCAGAAACGGACGCTGGGGCCCTGGTTTACGGTGATGCTGCAGTTGCTGAGTCGGCTGCGGGTGGTGCGCGGGACGTTATTCGACATTCTCGGCTGGCAGCGGGAACGGCGGATCGAGCGGCGGCTGATCGATGAATTTGAACGGGATATAAGCAGACTTCTATCGCTAGTGACTTCAGAGAATTACGACGAGGCGGTTAAACTGGCGGCACTGCCCCAGCAAATCGCCGGGTTTGGGCCGGTAAAAATGCGCAGCATAAAAGCAACCGCCGAGCAGCAGCAGGATATGCGCACCAGCCTGTTCGGGACCAGTCAACCCGATGGTCCGCAATCGCGAATGACCGCCGAAGGTCTGATCTTCGGAAACCAGTGATCGGGATGCTCCCGATCATACGACAACCATAAGAGAGCAAGAGGAGGAGGGTGGTCCATGAACGATACCGTCAAATATCTGTTGGGTGAGGATCAGATCCCCAAGTACTGGTACAACATCGCCGCCGATCTGCCGCAGCCGATGGTGCCGCCGTTGCACCCGGGAACCGGGCAGCCGATCGGTCCTGACGATCTCGCGCCCCTGTTCCCCATGGGGTTGATCATGCAGGAGGTCAGTGCCGAGCGGGAGATCGAGATTCCCGAGCCGGTGCGCGACGTCCTCAAGCAATGGCGTCCGGCACCGATGTATCGCGCGCGCCGCCTCGAGAAAGCGCTGGGTACACCGGCAAAGATCTACTACAAGTACGAAGGTGTCAGCCCCTCCGGCAGCCACAAGCCCAATACCGCTGTCGCACAGGCGTTCTACAACAAAGAGGAAGGCGTCAAAAAGCTGAGTACCGAGACCGGTGCAGGACAATGGGGTTCCTCGCTGGCGTTTGCCGGATCCGTGTTTGGGCTCGAAGTGCTGGTCTACATGGTGAAGATCAGCTACCAGCAGAAACCCTACCGCCGGGCGCTGATGGAGACCTATGGCGCGAAGTGCATTCCCAGCCCCAGCGACACCACCGATTCGGGGCGGTCCATTCTCGCCAAGAACCCCAATTCCAATGGCAGTCTCGGTATCGCCATCTCCGAAGCCGTTGAGGTCGCGGCCAAGAACGACGATACCAAGTATGCGCTGGGCAGCGTGTTGAACCACGTCCTGCTGCATCAGACCATCATCGGGCAGGAGGCGATCAAGCAGATGGACATGGCCGGCGACTACCCGGATATCGTCATCGGCTGCGCGGGCGGTGGCAGTAATTTCGCCGGTATCGCTTTCCCGTTCCTCGGTGAGAAGCTGCGCGGAGGCTCCGACGTGCGCCTCATTGCCGTCGAACCGGCCGCCTGCCCCACGCTCACGCGCGGTGTCTATGCGTACGATTTCGGCGACACGGTGCATCTGACACCGCTCGTCAAGATGCATACCCTGGGCAACACCTTTATGCCGCCGGGTTTTCATGCCGGCGGATTACGCTACCACGGCATGGCGCCGTTGGTCAGTCACATCAAAGAGCTGGGCTTTCTCGAAGCGCGGGCCGTTCATCAGAACCCCTGTTTCGCGGCTGGCGTGCAGTTCGCCCGCGCGGAAGGCATCGTGCCGGCACCGGAAAGCACCCACGCGGTGCGCGTTGCCATCGACGAGGCGCTGCGCTGCAAAGCGGAAGGGAAATCGGAGACGATACTCTTCAACCTCTCCGGGCACGGTCACTTCGATATGGCGGCGTACACCGACTATTTCGCGGGTGTGCTGGAGGATCAGGACTACGATCAGGCTGCCCTGGCTGCTGCCCTGGCCGAGCTGCCACAAGTCGCTACCGGATGAGGTGACAAAGACAAGGGCGGCACGGCTCGCCGTGCCGCCCTTTTTTATCGCTGGGGCCTGCGGACTTGGAGCAGAAGTTTAATGGGTGCTGCTGTGCGTGACGAACCAGCGACTCACCTGCCCATCGATGGATGATTGACCGGCGCAGTGCAGGATGGCTTCTCGAACCGAGACTTCGTGATCGTCTGCGTGCAGGCCGATGCCGCCATTCTGGCCATGGATGACCGTCCCCATAAAATGCTCGCGACGCGTGCTGTTCTGCCGGCTCAGATCGAGGGTCACAACGACTTGTGAATTGACCGGCAAGGAGCGATTGGTCTGCACGAACAGCCCGCGGGTCCCGAGATTGCGAACGACCCCGGGTACCAGGCAGCCGCCGCTGGTGCGAATCAGTACAGGAAGCGATGTCCCAACGCGCTCGCTGTGTCGAGAACTCATGGTGCCCTCCTCATTATTCATTGTTAACGGTTTGTTATGTTCGGTAGCTTCCGACAGCGTATGGGCAGAGATCGGCTGGTCGGGGTCCTGCTAAGCTTGGTGATGGCTTTTCTGCGCTACCGGTTTGAAAATCCGCAGAGCCATGATTATCGGTTGCGGTGAGGATTTCAGTGAACCGCATCGCATTCCCTTCCGCCAGCACTGGTCGTTCAGCTGCGGCAGCGGCGTCGAATGCGCTGAGTGGTGGCGTAGTAAGTTGATATCAAAAGATATTTGTTGAATATGCGGTACTCCCTCGACAACGAACGATGGCCTCTGGAAAGCGTACAGGTGTAGCCATGAAGATGATTGTCCTTAAGGCAGTGGCGGCTTGCTGGCTTGGCCTGGCGGTCAGCGCGCAGGCCATCGCTGATCCGCGGTGCGCCGCAGACAACGCGGGACTCACGCTCCCGGAAGGTTTTTGCGCCTGGGTATACGCGGACACCGGCAGTGGTCCGCGCCACATCACGGTGTCCAGGGAGGGTGTCCTGTACGCCAATCTTGGCGGCCTGCTCAACGGGAAAAGCATCCTGGCACTTGCCGATAGCGACGGGGATGGAAAGGCCGACAAACGGGGACACTTTGGTGAGCATGCCGGCAACAGCATTGCACTGTTGGACGGCTACCTCTACGCCAGCATGAACAACATGATCGTGCGCTATCCGATCAAGCCCGGGGCGCTGACCCCGTCGGGTGTCGCGGAGGTTGTCGTGGAGGGATTCCCGGTTCAGCGCGGGCATCGGGCGAAAACCTTTGCCATCGATCCGCTGGGGAGGGCGATCTACGTCAATGTCGGCGCGCCATCCAACGCCTGCCAGGAGCAGGCCCGCACACCGGGTTCGCCGGGTTTGCAGCCCTGCCCGCAACGCGAACGGCAGGCGAGCGTATGGCGCTTCAGGGCCGATCAGTTGAACCAGCAGCAGTTGGTTGACGGAGTCAAGTATGCCTCCGGAACGCGTAATCTCATCGCGATGGCATGGGACAACAAGACCAGGTCGTTGTACGCGGTTCAGCATGGGCGCGATCAGTTGCACGATCTTTGGCCGCACCTCTTCACCGAGGAACAAAGCGCCGAACTCCCGGCTGAGGAGTTCCTGCTGATATCCCGGGGTGCCGATTTTGGATGGCCCTATTGCTACTACGATCCCATGAAAAAGCAGCGCGTGCTGGCACCGGAGTATGGCGGCGACGGAAACGAAGCCGGTCGATGCGCCCGGTACACGGCGCCTGTCTATGCCTTTCCCGCACACTTTGCCCCCAACGGCCTGGTGTTCTATGACGCCGAGCAGTTTCCCGCGCGGTATCGGGACGGAGCATTTGTTGCTTTCCACGGCTCCTGGAATCGCCGTCCTTTCGAGCAGAAGGGCTTCCTCGTCGCCTTTGTCCCCTTCAGCAATGGCAAACCGTCCGGTGAATGGGAGATCTTCGCCAATGGTTTCGCGGGCAAGCAGTTCATCAGCCATCCAAGCGTGGCCGATCACCGGCCGATGAGCGTGGCTATCGGCCCGGATGGAACGCTCTATATCGGTGATGACAAAGGCGGACGGATTTGGCGGGTACGGTACGTGGGCAACGAACGAAGCAATGCGGGCGCGGCGAAATAGGCAGGCTGGCGGCTTTTTGTGAAGGCGTGCGCTCCCTGTTGATCGGGCTGCAACCGATCGGCGGCAAGCGTTCCAGTGGCAAGCCATTGCGCTCGCCGCGGCACATTGCCTCTCAAACCATCGCCGCCGCTCCCACGGGAATCCGATTGCGCTGGAACCTTCCCTATCTGCCCAGCGTGGACAGCCGTTGGATAACGGCATCCGTTTCGGTAACCAGCTGGCCCATCAACTCGGTGGCCGATTGACGACGTGAAAGCCGAACTCCCTGACCGGCCCAGAGCGACAGAAACTCCGGACGGTTTGCGTTTGCCGCGGCCGTGCGCAGTGGACGGGTCAGCGCATTCTGCAGCGGGTAGGGAAGAATCGACTCTGTCTCACACGGATTCTCGATCGTCTCCATAAACCGGTTGGCGATACCCCGTGCCGGTCGCCCGGAGAAGGCGCGCGTGATGCGGGTGTCGGATTCCTGCGCGTCAAGAATGGCGAGCTTGTGCGCTTCACACACGCCAGCTTCATGGCACGTCAGAAACGCCGTGCCCATCTGCACGGCTTCTGCACCCAAAGCCAGCCCGGCCGCAATGCCGCGCCCGTCCATGATTCCACCCGACGCGATAACGGGGATGGTGAGCGCGTCCACCATCTGCGGTACGAGCGCCAGGGTGCCTACCATGGAGTCGTTGAAACTGCGCAGAAAGGTGCCCCGGTGCGCACCCGCCTCGGCGCCCTGCGTGACGACCGCATCAACCCCCGATGCCTGCAGTGCCATACCCTCTTCAACGGTGGTCGCTGTTCCTATCACGTACATTTTTCTCGATTTGGCCTCCTGCAGCGCTGTCGCCGGGAGGAGGCCGAAGGTAAAACTGAGCACGGCGGCACCGCACTCGATCACCGCCGCAAAAAGTTCATCAAAGGGGTCGGGGCTGAACGCTGGCGGCAGCGGTGGCGGCAGCTGCATTGCCTGGTGAAACGGGCGCAGTTTCGCCACCGCCGGCGTTGGGTCCAAGGTGCCGTCGGGGGGTGGCAGCGGGGCAAAGAGATTGACACCGAACGGTCGGTCGGTGCGTTCGCGCACCTGGGCGGCGGTGCGCGCGATGGTCTCCGGTGCAGTGTAGGCGGCAGCGAGGAAACCCAGTCCCCCTGCCTGGCAGACCGCGGCGACGAGATCGGCCGTGGTTGCGCCTCCCGCCATGGGCGCCTGAAAGATGGGATGCGTGATGCCCAGTTGTCTCGTCAATCCAGTCGCGGTCGGCATTGGCTACCCCTTTTCGTATGCCACACGCAGAGCATAGGCGCGCCACGGTCGATGCGACACCCCGTGTGCAGCGGGCGGCAAGGCAGTCCCGTCGCTTGGAGTGAAGCCCGGACTCCGCTACTCTCAGGGAATGATTGTCCAGACAGCTCCGTTTTCAACCTGCGCACTCCGTGGAGTGAGAGACTGACCATGGCCTCGGTTCCACAATCGAATGCTCGCGGCAGTGCGAAACCCAAACGCGCGGGCTTCTTTTTCCGCGGTGAGGGTCAGCGGCGTGCTCTCGACTATTTTCGTTATGCGTTGGAGAAGGGGCGGGGTGTATTCGCGCTCACCGGGCCGGCAGGGGTGGGGAAGACCACGATCGCACGCCAGGTCATCCAGGAATGGAAGGCGCCGGCCGACGCGGTGGTCCTGTTGTCGGGCGAACGGGTGGGTGGCAACGGTGTTTATCGCCAGTTGGCGGCGGGGCTGGGGTTGGCGCACTACAGCCTGCCGCAGCCAAAACTGCTCGATGCGCTGGAGCGCAATTTCTCGGCTCGACTTTCCAAGGGCGGGCGCTCGCTGTTGATCGTCGATGATGCCGATCATTTGCAACAGGCCGATCTCGGCGAACTCTCCAGGCTCTGTCAAATGCAGAAATCGGGTCATCCGCTGCTTCAGGTGTTCCTTATCGGCCGGCGCCTGCGGTTTACCGAAAGCAAGGGCGGCGGCATCGAACACCTCATCGGTTCGTATCAGCTGGCTCCGCTTGCGACCACTGATATCGACGATTTCATGCAGGGGTGGGCCGAGTTCGAAGGCTACAAGGACCTGCCGCGCCTGCCAGCGGAAATGTGTGAACGAGTCGCGCAGTGGAGTGAAGGTCTCCCGCGCAAGCTGAAACGATTCTGCGAACAGGTGCGCGGTATTCTGGCGAAGGGTAGGGGGCTGGCGTGGAACGTCGCTATGGTTGAACGCCTGATTGAAAGCGCGAACTCGGCGTTCTTTGCCGTGCAGCCTTCGCCACCTCCCGTCGATTTCACGGTGGGGAGCGATACCGGCTCCAAGCTGCCGGGGCCGTTGCAGATGGGCCCTGTGGCACCTGCGGGTCTGCCACCGAAACGCGAAACTCCGGTGCCCGACAACTCGCAGGCGGTCGCTGTTACCGAAGTGTTGCCGGCGCCGGGGATGCCGAAATCCGAACCATCCCGTTCAGCTTCGGCCAACCGGGCAGCTCAACGTCGAGATGCGATCAACACGCCGCTGGTAGCGGTCTGCGCCACCGTGGAAGAGGCCTATGTGTTGGCGCCGCTGATCAAATCGTTGGCGAAACAGATCGGCAAGTGCACGGTGCTGGTGGAGCCTGGCGAGCTGAATGCGGAACGTCCCCCATGGAGCAGCCGCTCCCAACGCGTGGTGTGGCGCCCCCTGGGCGCGATTGCCCCGGCTGAGGATCAGCAGGCCAGCGCGCTGATCGAGCCTCTGCGCACCGGCGCTGAGTTACTGAGCACCGGCAACGTCAAATTGCTCCTCAGCGTGGGTAACAGCGACATCATGCTGGGCCTGTCGTTGGCCGCGAACAAACTCGGCGTACCGCAAGTGCGGGTCGAGGCGGGAAGACGCCTGGGTGCCGCCAGTAAAAGTCGCAGTATGAACCAGGCGCTGCTGGAGCGGCTTGCCGATTGCCTGCTCGTGAGCGATTCGCTTTCGCAGGTCAACCTGCTGATGGAAGGCATTCAGCGCAAGCGAATCCGCGAGATCGGCAATCTGCGCGTCGACGCTCTTGCCAGCCTGCTGGCACGCGACGGGATAGAGCTTGGTCAGGCAGCCGATCCCAAGCGCCACGGCGCGCACGGAACCAAGACCGGGTGTGCGTTGGTTGTACTGCGCGATGAGCGTACCTCAAAGCCCGGGCACATCGAACTGCTGTTGAGAGTTCTGCGCGATATCGGCGAGATGCTGCCGATTCGGCTGCTGGTGTCGCAACCCCTGATGGATGCGCTGCACCCGTCGGGTCCGGTGCGACAGTGGCGCAAGTGGAACATCGACATGCTGGCGCTGATCGACCCGATTCGATCGCTGGAATTGCTGGTCGACGCGCGCGTCGTGGTCACCGATACCGAGCTGATGCAAGTCGAGTCCACGGCATTGCGTGTCCCCTGCATCACGCTGAGCGATGAGACACCCTGGCCGATCACGGTTGAGAGCGGCGGCAATCGTTTGTGTCGCTTCAATCCGGTGGAGATCATCGAAGCGGTAACGATTGCGCTTACCGAGCCGTTGCGCCGCGATACGGTGCCCGCGATGTGGGACGGGCAGGCCGCACAGCGTGCGACACATGTCCTGATGACGCTGCTGGCCGAACCGCGCAGCACCCAATAGATCACTGATCCGTCACCACCGCAGGTCGCGTGGCGGTCGCGCGCATCGCTCACCGGGGTTGACTGCCGGCGGTGGTTGGCTTGCGGCGCCGTCGCCAAGCTGCAATGCTACGCCGCGACCCACCCATCAGAGATCCCGCCCATGGCCAAACCGTCGCTTCCCCAATTCGATACCCTGATGCTGCACGCCGGGCAGAAGCCCGATCCGACAACGGGGGCGCGGGCCACACCCATCTATCAGACGGCGTCGTTCGCGTTTCGCGATACCGATCACGCCGCCTCGCTGTTCAACATCGAGCGCACCGGGCATGTCTACTCGCGCATCTCCAACCCGACCAACGCGGTGCTGGAGGAGCGCATGGCGGCCCTGGAGAACGGTGTCGGCGCCATCGCCACCGCCAGCGGTCAGGCGGCCCTGCATCTGGCGGTGGCGACGCTGATGGGGGCGGGGGGCCACATCGTCTCCTCGCATTCGCTCTACGGCGGCAGTCACAATCTGCTGGCGTACACGCTGCCGCGTTTCGGTATCGAGACCACCTTTGTCGATGCGCGTGATCCGCAGGCGGTTGCCGCGGCGATTCGTCCCAACACGCGCCTGGTCTTCGGCGAGATCCTCGGCAACCCCGGGCTGGATGTCTTGAATGTGCGCGAGATTGCCAAAGTCGCGCATGCGGCCGATCTGCCGTTGCTGGTCGATTCCACCTTCGCCACCCCCTATCTGTGCCGGCCCATCGAGCTGGGGGCCGATCTGGTCTTTCACTCCGCCACCAAGTTTCTCAGCGGCCACGGCGTGGTGATCGGCGGGGTGCTGATCGACGGCGGTACCTTCGACTGGGAGCAAGCGGGCAAATTCCCCCATCTCTCTGAACCCTACGAAGGATTTCACGGCCTCAATTTCGCCGAGGAGTTCGGACCCGCTGCTTTCATCACCCGGGCGCGCAAGGAGGGGCTGCGCGATTTCGGCGCCTGCCTCAGCCCGACTTCAGCATTCCACATCCTGCAAGGCATCGAAACGCTGTCGTTGCGCATGCAGCGCCATGTGACGAACACGCGCAAGGTGGTGGGCTTTCTCAACGATCACGACGCCGTGGAGTGGGTCATGTATCCGGAGCTGCCGGAGCATCCCGATCACGCCCTGGCCCGGCAGATGCTGCCCCTGGGTTGCGGGGCGGTCTTCAGCTTCGGCGTCAAGGGCGGCCGCGCGGCGGGGCAGAAGCTGATCGAGAACCTGCAGGTGTTCTCGCATCTCGCCAATGTCGGCGATGCCAAATCGCTGGTGATCCACCCGGCGAGCACGACGCATCATCGCATGGACACCGCAGCGCTCAAGGCCGCTGGTATCAGCGAGGGGCTGGTGCGGCTCTCTATCGGGCTGGAAGATGCGGCGGATCTTATCGAAGACCTGAGCCGCGCCCTCTACGCCTCACAAAAATAGGAGCCGCGCAATGTACTTCGATGTGAATGGCAAGCGCGTCTTCGCCGCCACCGGCGGACGTCCTTTCGATCCCTCCAAGCCGTGCGTGGTGTTTGTGCACGGCACCGGCATGGATCACTCCATCTGGGTGTTGCCGGCGCGCTGGTTTGCGCATCATGGCTGGGGTGTTCTGGCGCTGGATCTGCCCGGTCACGGACGTTCCGCGGGCGAACCGCTGGACAGCATCGAGGCGATCGCCGATTGGGTGATTGCCGTGCTCGACGCCCAGGGTGTGCGGCAAGCCGCGCTGGCGGGGCACAGCATGGGCTCCCTGGTCGCACTCGATGCCGCAGGCCGCCATCCCGAACGGGTGAGCACCGCTGTGCTGATTGGCACCTCATTTCCGATGCCGGTCAATGACCAACTGCTCGCCGCAGCCGCGGACAACGATCACCTGGCCTTGGAGATGCTCAATATCTTCGGCCATGCACGTGCCGCGTTGACCGGCGGCAACGAGCAGATCGGCATGTGGAATCCGGGCATGGGCATGCGCTTGCTGGAGCGTGCGCGTCCCGGCGCCATCCATACCGATCTCAGCGCCTGCAACGACTATCAGACGGGGTTGGAGGTTGCGGCGCGGGTGCAGTGCCCCACCACGCTGATCGTGGGCGATAAAGATCTGATGACGCCACCGCGCAACGCCAAGGCGTTGATAGCGGCATTACCCAGGGTCCAGGTGATGACCCTGGCCGGCAGCGGTCACTCGCTTTTCAACGAGAAACCGGATGCGCTGCTGGATGCGTTGATCGAAGCGCTGGCATAGCGCGGTCGCTGTTTCTCCTGCTGTAGTCGCGGATTGCGACGCTCTCTCCGCCGAAAAACGGCCTACCCTTTAAGGGGTGCAATCACCGTCAAGAAGGAGGCAACCGCATGCCCCGTTTCGCCGCCAATCTGACCATGCTGTTCAACGAGGTGCCGTTTCAGGAGCGATTCGCTGCGGCCGCGGCCGCCGGCTTCAGGGGGGTGGAATATCTCTCGCCCTACGAATACCCGGCGCAAGATCTGATTGAGGCGTTGCGCACCAACGGTCTTACTCAGGTGCTGCACAACTTTCCCGCCGGCGACTGGGCAGCGGGCGAGCGCGGGATTGCGTGTCTGCCGGAGCGGCGCGAAGAGTTTCGCGCCGGTGTCGAGCAGGCGATCACCTATGCCACCGCGCTGGGGTGTCGCCGGCTCAACTGTCTGGCCGGTATCCGTCCGCATGGTTTGGCGGAAGCGGAAGCGAGCGCAACCTTCATCGAAAATTTGCGCTACGCTGCGGAACGCGCAGCGGCTGCGGGTATCACGCTGCTCATCGAGCCCATCAATACGCGCGACATCCCCGGCTTTTTTCTCTGCCACACGCGGCAGGCGCTGGCGATCATCGCTGCGGTGGGTATGGACAATCTGTGCCTGCAGTACGACATCTACCACATGCAGATCATGGAGGGTGATCTCGCGAGAACCATCGAAACCAACCTGGCGCGCGTCGGTCATCTGCAGCTGGCCGACAATCCCGGCCGTCACGAACCGGGGAGCGGCGAGATCAACTATCCATTCCTGTTCGATCGCCTCGATACGCTGGGTTACGAAGGCTGGATCGGCTGCGAGTACAAGCCGGCGACCACCACCGAGGCGGGTCTCGCGTGGTTGCGACCTTATCTGTGAGGGAGATTGCGATGAGCACAATCGGATTCATCGGCATGGGCATCATGGGCCGGCCCATGGCGGGGCATCTGCTGGACGCCGGGCACACCGTGTGTACCGTAAAGCACCGCAGCGCGGTACCGGGCGACCTGCTGGCGAAGGGCATCGAGGTCTGCGCCAATCCGCGTGAGGTGGCGCAACGCGCCGAGGTGATCATCATCATGGTTCCCGACACGCCGCAGGTGGAAGCGGTGTTGTTCGATAAGCAGGGTGTCGCCGCCGGCCTGCAGCCCGGTGCGCTGGTCATCGACATGAGTTCCATTGCGCCGCTGGCAACGCGTGATTTCGCCGAGCGTATCCGCGCCGCGGGGGGTGACTATGTGGACGCGCCGGTCTCCGGCGGCGAGGTGGGGGCGGTCAACGCCGCCCTGACCATCATGGTGGGAGCGACACCGGAAGGTTTCGAGCGCGCCAGGCCCTACCTCGAGATCGTCGGCAAGACCATCACCCACATCGGTCCCAATGGCGACGGTCAAACCTGCAAGGTGGCCAATCAGATCGTGGTGGCGTTGACCATCGAGGCCGTCGCCGAAGGGCTGCTGTTCGCGTCGAAAGCCGGTGCCGACGTGGCCAGGGTGCGCGAAGCCTTGCTGGGCGGATTGGCGCAGTCGCGGATTCTGGAGCTGCACGGCCAACGCATGATCAAGCGCACCTTCGATCCGGGATTTCGTATCGAGTTACACCAGAAGGATCTCAACCTGGCGCTGCAAGGGGCGCGCGCCCTGGGGGTGGCGCTGCCCAATACCGCCACCGCGCAGGAGCTCTTCAACGCCTGCGCGGCCCTGGGCGGCGCGGGCTGGGACCACTCGGCCCTGGTGCGGGCACTGGAGCGGCTCGCCAACCATGAAATCGGGGCGGCTGAGGGTTGATAGTCGGGCTTCTGGTAGAATCCGCGTTTCGCTGGAACCAAGGACTCTGCCGTGAAAGTCTATGTCGTACCCGTCACCCCCTTCGAACAGAACTGCTCGCTGCTGGTCTGTGAAAAGACCAAAAAGGCCGCCATCGTTGATCCCGGTGGCGATATCGAGCGCATTCTGGGCGCCGTCAAAGAGGCGGATGCTACCGTAGAAAAGATCCTGGTCACCCACGGCCACGTCGATCACGTGGGCGCGGTGGCGGCACTGGCTGCGCGTCTGGGTGTTCCCATCGAAGGGCCGCACATCGACGATAAGTTCTGGATCGACGAACTGCCGCAACAGGCAATCCAGTTCGGCTTTGGCAGGTCCCAATCGTTCGAACCGTCACGCTGGCTGGAGGACGGGGATACCGTTCAGGTGGGCAACGAGACCCTGGAGGTGATCCACTGCCCGGGGCATACGCCGGGCCACGTGGTCTTCTACCACCCGACGGAGAAACTGGCCGTGGTGGGCGATGTGCTGTTTCAGGGCTCCATCGGCCGCACCGATTTCCCACGCGGCAATTTCGACGATCTGATGCACTCCATCCGCCAGAAGCTGTTCCCGCTGGGCGATGAAGTGGAGTTCCTTCCCGGTCACGGACCGGCATCGACCTTCGGTGCCGAGCGAGAGAACAACCCCTTCGTGGGGGATCGGGTGATGGATTTGTGATTTAGTTGGTCTCGCGCAAAGGCGCCAAAAGCGCCAAGGACGCAAATTAAACCGTTAGAACACTTTTGACTGCTTCTGCAATATTTTTCTTAGCAGACTTTGCGTCTTCGCGCCTTTGCGCGAAAAAAACTTAATCGATCTCCTACCTAAACATCACCGGCGCTACCTCGTCGTAGTGGCTGGCGAAGTGCACCGTCAGACCGGCGCGGATATGGTCCGGGAGTTCATCGAAGTCACGGCGGTTGTCCTCGGGAAGAATCAGCTCTTTGATCTTCACCCGCCGTGCGGCGATCACCTTTTCACGGATGCCGCCCACCGGCAGAACCTGCCCCGTGAGAGTCAACTCCCCGGTCATGGCGATGGGTCCGCGTGGGCGCACGTTGCGGGCCAGCGAGAGCAGCGCGGTGGCCATGGTGATACCGGCGCTGGGGCCATCCTTGGGTGTCGCGCCTTCGGGTACATGGAGGTGGATGAAGGCGTTGTCGAAATGGTCGGAATCGGCACCGTAGTCAGCGAGATGCGAGGCGATGTAGGAGTAGGCGAGTTCGGCCGATTCGCGCATCACTTCGCCCAATTTGCCCGTGAGTTTGAAGCCGCGATTCTTGCTGTGGACTTTCGTCGCCTCGACGGGCAGTGTGACGCCGCCCAGCCGCGTCCAGGCCAGACCGGTGGCCACCCCCACGCCGCGGATCGGCTTTTCCGGCTTGAACAACGGTTTTCCCAGGAACTCCTCGAGATTGGTGACACCGACACGCACGGTTTTCAGCGCCTTGCGCGAGCGCGCCACGCGCACCACCGTCTTGCGGCAGATGCGCAGTAGCTGCTTCTCCAGGTTGCGCACGCCCGCTTCGCGGGCGTAGCCCTCGATCACCTGGCGCAGCGCGGCATCGCTGATTTTTAGCTGGCTTGCCTTCAATCCGGTCTTTTCCAGGGCGCGCGGCCAGAGGTGGTTCCTGGCGATCTCCAGTTTTTCCGCAGTGATGTAACCCGATAATCGGATCACCTCCATGCGATCGAGCAATGGGGCGGGGATGGTGTCGAGCTGGTTGGCGGTGCAGATAAACAGGCACTTGGAGAGGTCGAAGCGCACGTCGAGATAGTGATCGAGGAAATCGATGTTCTGCTCCGGATCGAGCACCTCCAGCAGTGCCGAGGCGGGATCGCCGTGGTAGGAGGCGCCCACCTTGTCGATCTCGTCGAGCATGATCAGCGGATTGGCGACGCCCGCATCCTTGATGGCCTGGATGAATTTGCCGGGCATGGCGCCGATGTAGGTGCGGCGGTGGCCTTTGATTTCGGCCTCGTCGCGCATGCCGCCGAGGCTGAAGCGGTAGAACTTGCGTCCCAGGGCATCGGCGATGGAGCGGCCGATTGAGGTCTTGCCCACACCCGGCGGGCCGACGAGACAGAGGATCGAGCCGCGAATCTCGCCTTTCAGCACACCCACCGCCAGAAACTCGACGATACGCTCCTTCACATCCTCCAGACTGTCGTGGTCGCGATCGAGAATTTTACGCGCCCGGTTTAAATCGAGTTTGTCCTTGGAGTGCACCCCCCACGGCAGGTTGGTCAGCCAATCCAGGTAGTTGCGGGTGACACCGTATTCGGGCGAGCCCGATTCGAGTATCGCAAGTTTCTCCAGCTCCTCGTCGATGCGCTTCTGCGCCTGTTCGGGCACCGTCAGTTTGGCCAGGCGCTGCTTGAAGCGTTCGATGTCCGCCGTCTTATCATCCTTGGCAATGCCCAGCTCGTGCTGGATCTCCTTGAGCTGTTCGCGCAGGAAGAACTTGCGCTGCTGGTCGGAGATCTTCTCTTCCACCTGCTGGCGGATCTTGGTCTGCAGTTTGGCGACCTCCAGCTCTTTCTTGATCAGCAGCAGCACCCGCTCCATACGCTGGCGCACCGGGAAGGTCTCCAGAATCCGCTGCAGCTCTTCCCGCCCGGAGGTGACCAGGCTTGCCGCGAAATCGGCCAGCGCCGAAGGCTCGTTGGGGCTGAAACGATTGAGGAACTGTTTGAGCTCCTCGCCGTAGAGCGGATTGAGGGGCAGCAGCTCGCGGATGGTGTTGATCAGCGCCATGGCGTAGGCGCGTGCCTCATCGCTGCGATCGGTCGCCTCGTCAGGGTACTCCACCTGGGCGACAAAGGGCGGTTTCTTGCTCATCCAGCGCACGATGCGAAAACGCTGCATACCCTCGGCGATGAACTGGATCTTGTCGCCGTTGTGGATCGGATGGTGCATACGCACCACGCAGCCGACGCGAAAGAAGTCTTCGGGGTCGGGCAGTTGCTGAGGTTCGGTATGAACCAGCAGCATTCCCACTTTATGGTGTGCGGCCTCGCCCACCGCCTCGACCGTCTCCAGCCATTGATCGGCATCGAGCAGCATGGGCAGGGCCTGGGCGGGGAAGAAGGGCCGCTCGAAAATCGGCAGGATGTGCAGGGTATTGGGCAGCAGGTCACCCGGTACAGCCAGATCGGAATGAACCGCCGCGTCGTTGCCGGCCTCGGTGTTGATGATTTCGCCGTTCAGGGTGTCGGATTCTTGCATGAGCTCTTCTTTGCGGGTGGCCTGTCGATGTGCCAGGGTCGTGGAGTTGCCGTCCGCCGCCAGCGGGACAGCCGGTTGTTGAGCTGAAACGGGTGTGTCTGCGGGGTCATATTGGGGTTCGATCTGCTAGAATCAACCCCCGCTTTCCGCAGATCCCGAAGACGTTCGACTCCCCCATGGAACAAGACGACTCCGTATACGAAGAGGCCGCGCGCCACACCATCGATCTGGGCAACCAGCTGGCAGACAATGACCAGGAGGCCGATCTTTGGGATGTCGCCGATGGCCTGGTGGCCGGCGCCATTCAGTATTGGCTCTATTCGCGGCAACCTTGTGGCGATCCGTTGTGCGAGGATTGCTCGCCGCTCGGCACCGCCAGCCAGCGGTTGAAAGAGTTGCAGCGCCTGGTCAAGCTGGCCGCCGAAGAGAGCGAGTATTTTCACTCGCCCAACGACAGCGATGCCGGTCGTGCCTAGCGCAACCACGGGCGATGCGATCCTCTATTACGCGCATGATCCCATGTGCAGCTGGTGTTTTGGTTTTGCCCCGGTCTGGACCCGCTTGCAGGATGAGCTTCCTGCCGGAGTAACCGTGAAACGCCTGTTGGGTGGGCTGGCTCCCGATACCGATCTGCCCATGCCCGAGGCGATGCGTGAACAATTGCAGGCCACCTGGCGCCGGATTGAAACGCGTGTACCGGGGACTCGCTTCAATTTCGATTTCTGGACGAAATGCCAACCGCGCCGTTCCACCTACCCGGCCTGTCGCGCGGTGATCGCGGCACGTGCCCAGGGCGAGCAGTACGACGCTGCCATGACGCGCGTCATACAGCAGGCCTACTATCAGCAGGCGCGCAATCCCTCCGATGAGGCGACGCTGGTGGCGCTGGCCGAAGAGCTGGGTCTCGATGCGGACCGCTTTCGCGCGACTCTCCGTGATCCGGCGACGCAGCGCCAGCTGCTGGCGGAAATCGAGGAAACCGATGCCTTAGGGGCATCCGGCTACCCCAGTCTGATCCTGGTGACCGCTGCAGGTCGTTGGCTGGTGCCCCTCGATTACGGCGATGCCGCGCCGATGCGCGCAACGATCGAGACGCTACTCGCTGAACGCACAGCGACATGGAACTGATCGATACCCACTGCCACCTCGACGTGAGCGAGTTCGACGCCGATCGGGAGGCCGTGCTGGCACGGTGTCGGAGCATGGGAATCACACGCATCGTCGTGCCTGCCGTTACCGCGTCGGGATGGGATGGGTTGCTCGCGCTGTGCGCCAGGGAAAGTGGGCTCCTGCCCGCGCTGGGGCTGCATCCGGTCTATCTCGATCTCCATCAGGATCAAGACGTCGCTCTTCTGGCCGATTATCTGCGGCGCGAACGCCCGGTCGCCGTGGGTGAGATCGGTATCGATCACTACGTGAAATCCATCGATCATCAACGTCAGCAAACGCTTTTTGCGGCGCAATTGACCTGCGCACGCGAGGCGGACCTGCCGGTGCTGCTGCATGTGCGCAAGGCCCATGACGAGGTGCTTGCGGTGCTGCGTCGTATACGGGTGAAGGGTGGCATCGCTCATGCTTTCAACGGCAGCCTGCAGCAGGCCGAACAGTACCTAGAGTTGGGGTTCAAGCTTGGTTTTGGCGGCACACTGACCTACGAGCGTTCCCGGAATATCCGGCGATTGGCCCGCGAACTGCCGTTGGAGGCCATAGTGCTGGAGACCGACGCCCCCGATCTGGTGGTTGCCAGCCACCATGGGGAGCGCAATAGCCCTGAGTACCTCATCGAGGTGGCTGAAGCGTTGGCAGAGATACGCGCCGAGGCACTGGAACTGATCGCCGCGACCACTACCGCCAATGCCTGCGCTGTGCTGGGCCTCGATGGACGCCAGCCAGCTTGATACTTTCCACGCATGGCTGATTACGATCTTCGCTTTGCCGGTCTGCGCCGCCTCTACGGCGATCAGCGCTACGCGTTGCTGCGCGATCTGCACGTCTGCGTGGTGGGTGTGGGCGGCGTCGGCTCCTGGGCGGTCGAGGCGTTGGCACGTTCGGGAATCGGGCGTCTTACGATGATCGATTACGATGAGGTGTGCGCCAGCAATGTCAATCGCCAGAGCCACGCGCTGACTGCCAGTTTCGGCCGCAAGAAGATCGAGGTGCTGGGCGAACGGGCACGGCAGATCAATCCTGATATCCGGTGTGATCTGATCGATGATTTTCTCACCGATCGCAACCATCGCGAACTGCTGGAACGGGATTATGACTACGTCATCGATGCCATCGACAGCATCAGCGTCAAGGCGACGATGGTCTATACCTGTAAACGCAACAAGATCCCGATCATCACCACCGGGGGCGCGGGGGGACGACGTGACCCGACCAGGATCCGTGTGGTCGATCTGAGCCGCACCTACAACGATGCATTGGCAGCCAAAGTGCGCAAACATCTGCGTGATCACCACAACTTTACGCGCAATCCCCAGCGCTATTTCGGCGTGGAGTGCGTTTTCTCCGACGAGCAGCCGGTCTACCCAAAATCTGACGGCACCGTCTGCCAGGAGAAACCCGGCATCCACGGGGTGCATCTCGATTGCAGCATGGGGTATGGGGCAGCGACCGCGGTGACTGCCACGTTTGGTCTGGTCGCCGCCGCGCGGGCGATCGACAAGGCGTTGGCGCGCCGGCTGAGAGTGGCTGCCGACGCGGTGTCTGACAGCCCGCGCTAGCGGGTCAAGGCGTCATATAACCCAGTCGGTACTTTCCGGTTTTCCCGGTCCGGCGCGCAGCAGCGGTTCGAGTTCTTCCGGAGGCAGGGGCCGGCTGAAGAAATAGCCCTGCCCGTCGTCGCATCCTTCCTTGATCAAGAACATACGCTGTTCGTCCGTTTCGATCCCTTCGGCGACAACCCGTAGCTGCAGACTCTTGCCGAGTGCGATCACGGCGCGGGCAATGGCGGCATCGTTGGTGTCGGCGGGGATGTCGCGAACGAACGATTGATCGATCTTGAGCTTATGGATCGGCAGCCGCTTCAGGTACGAAAGGGAGGAGTAACCGGTTCCGAAGTCGTCGATCGCCAGCGTCACGCCCACCTTGTTCAATTGGTCCAGGGCGGCGATCGCAACATCGGCCTGGCGCATGACGACACTCTCCGTGACCTCCAGTCCCAATGACGATGGCGCGAGCTTGGCCTCGTGCAGCACTGCCTGGACCGCGGTGACGAAATCGCTGCGCTGTATCTGCAACCCGGACACATTGACCGCCACGAGATCGAGGGAGATCCCCTCCGAGCGCCACTGGCCGAGCTGCCGGCACGCCTCGCGCAACACCCATTCGCCGATGGGGACGATCAGTCCTGTTTCTTCGGCAACGGGTATGAACTGGGCGGGAGAGACCAGGCCGCGTTCGGCGCTGTGCCAGCGCACCAGCGCTTCGACACCGATTATCCTGTTTGCGCTGAGACTGAACTGCGGTTGGTAGTGAAGTCGCAGCTCGCCACGCTCCAGCGCCCGGCGCAGGCCGATCTCGATGGACATGCGCTCCGAAATGGTGGAGGACATCTCGGCGGAGAAAAACTGCACGGCATCACGCCCCAGCTCCTTGGCGCGGTACATGGCGATATCGGCGTCGCGCAACAGGGCATCCGCTTCGCGGCTGTCGCGGGGATAAAGGCTGATGCCGATACAACAGGTAATCAGTACCTCGTGGCCCAGTACCTGAAAGGGCAGGGCGAGGGAGCCGTGGATGGAACGGGCAATCTTTTCAACCGCGTCTTCGTCGGGTACGTCGGAGAGGATGAGCACGAATTCGTCGCCGCTCAGACGTGCGACCGAATCTCCCTTGCGTACCCGCTCGTTGATGCGCTGCGCCACCTGCTTCAGCAGTTCGTCGCCGATGCCGTGGCCGAGGCTGTCGTTGATCTGCTTGAAGCGGTCGAGATCAACAAACAGGACCGCGATTTTGTTGTTACGGCGATCGGCGTAGGAGATGGCCTGTTCGAGCAGATCCTGCAACAGACTGCGATTGGCGAGACCGGTGAGAGTATCGTGGGTTGCCTGAAAGCGCAGCTCCTCTTCGTAGTGCATCTGATCGCTGACATCGCTGGCTATGCCCACGTAGTGAGTCAAGGCGCCGTGCTCGTCGAAAACCGGTGCAACGTGCATGTTGTTCCAGAACAGCTTTCCGTCCTTGCGGTAGTTGCGGACGATGACTTCGGCGGATCGCCGCTCGCGCAGTGCCTGGCGGATCGTTTCGAGTCCGGTTTGATCGCGGTCGCTGCGAAACAGCAAGCGCGGATTTTTGCCGATCAGTTCCTCATGGCTGTAACCGGTCAAACGGCACATGGCGGGGTTGGCGTAGATGATCGGCTTGTCGGGCAGATTGGAATCGGTGATGACGATACCGTTGTTGCTTGCCTCCAGGGCCCGGTTGCTGAGCCGCAGTGCATCCTCGGCCAGGCGCTGCTCGGTGATGTCGCGAACACAGACGATGGCGCCGTGGATCGTGTCGTCGGTACTACGATTCGGGTAGTAGCAGGCCTCCATGTAGCGTTTGCCGATTCGCGGCAGATCGAACCAGGACTGAAAGGTGACGCTCTCCCCCGCAAAACTCCGGTCGTATTTGTCCTTGACGATCGACTCGAAGTTCTCTTTTCCGAGCAACTCGGCGACAGTGTGATCGACGATGGCTTCGCGCGGTTTGCCGAACATCTTGAAGTAGGCGTCGTTGACCATCCGGTAGGTGTAGTTCTTGTCGACGACGGCGATCAGGTCGGAGGTGGTGGCGATAATGCGCGCCGAGAGGTGCAGCGCCTCTTCGGCCTTTCTGCGCTCGCGCATGTCGCGCAGTGTGCCGATAAAGAGCTTGCGGCCCTCCCCGATACGTTCGCCGAAAGAGACCTCGACCGGAATCCTGGTGCCCCTGGCATCCAGTACTTGCAGCGGCAGGCCGATCCAGCCTGCTTTACGTTTCTTGCCGGTGTTCAGGTATTTTCTGAAAGCCTTTTCGTGCCGATTGCGAAACTGTTCCGGAATCACATCGATGAGCGACATGCGCAGCAGTTGCTCGTTGGAATAACCCAGCAAAAGCGTCGCAGCGGCGTTGGCAAAGACGATGCGGTTGTCGGTGTCGATGGCGATGACGGCATCCGCCGCCGTTTCGAGGATGACCGCGTTGAGGCTGAAGGTTTCCAACTGCGCCCGGTGCTCGTTGTTCAGCGCGATGATCTTCTCCTGCAATTTGCGCGTGAGGATCTTCGAATGCAGGCGCGAGAGGGAGACGGCGTTCTGCTGGGTATGGTCGGGGCTGGGGAGAGTGCCGGCGCGCTGCTCTTCCACCAACTGCCGAATGATGGAGGCGAACTCGATGGGATCGATGGGTTTGACGAGAAATCGTGCCGCACCCAGTCCGATGGCGAGTTCTTCGTCCTCGGGCTCGATGTAGGTGCCGGTATAGAAAATGAAGGCCGTGCCCTGCAAATCGGGATCGGCCTTGATTTCCCAGCACAGGGTATAGCCGTCCATGTGGGGCATCATGATGTCGGAGATGACGAGATCGGGGTGCCACTCTCTGATGCAGGCGAGCGCTTTGAGACCGTCAGTGCAGCATTGCACATCGTGACCTTCAGCCCGCAAGGACTCTGCGAGCAGAATGCGGGCGTCGGGATGATCGTCAACGACCAGGATTTTCACGATTGTCTCCTCCTGAGATACGCCTGGATTTCATTGATGATGCGATCCGCATCGATTGGCTTTTCGATGTACCCATCGCATCCGGCCGCCAGCAACCGATCCCTGTCGCCCGTCATGGCGTGTGAGTTCATGGCGATAAAGCCGGCGTCCTCCAGCAACACCCTGATCGACTCCAGATTGTCGGGGGTGTCCGCGATGATCGGCGCAAAAGTGCTGCCCCGACCGGGTTCGATCTGCACCAAAAGGTCGTCATCGACGGTATCCGCCAGTGGGACGTGCGGGTCGTTGGTGGGAATGGACAGCGCCTTGAGTGCGGTGAAGGCGGCTGGATTCCGATTGTGTGCGGTGGGCAAGCGCGAAACCCTCCCTGCATCCTACGGGGGCGACTCGGCTGGATGGACACACCCCGACTGACGGCCCCGGCAAGCATACTTACCCTGAACTCCCGAATTCTCTGTTTCAAATCAAGTGTAGACCCTGGTCCGGGTATGAGGATGGCACGAACCTGCATTGGGCGAGACCATGAGTGTGGTGAATCGCTGCCAGGCCTCTGCGGCTGCGGTGCATGCGGTGGGTTTGCGGGCAGCGCCGATGTCGTCACGGACGAGGATATCCCGGGCTGGAGAGGGGTTTGCCCGCGCGGCTGATAATCAGACAGGACGCCTTCGTGAATGCCACTTGCCGATTGCTATCGGCGGAAGTCACCGACGTAACTTGACCTATCTGCCCGTTTAGTCTTTCGGGCATTCGAGGCACAATGTCTCTCTCGTCACAGATCAAGAACGCGCTATGAACGAAATGGGACAGGTGCTGCGGGCGCTGGATTTTGCTGCCGACAAGCACCGCGATCAACGCCGCAAGGATCTCCCTGCCTCCCCCTATATCAACCATCCCATCGAACTCGCCGATGTGCTGTGCAACGAAGGCGGAGTGCGCGACGTGGTGGTACTCTGCGCCGCCGTATTGCATGACACCATCGAGGACACCGAAACCACGCACGCCGAACTCATGCAGCACTTCGGCGCAGAGATTGCCGATGTGGTTGTCGAGGTCACCGACGATCAGTCTTTGCCCAAGGCCGAGCGTAAGCGGCTGCAGATCGAGCACGCATCGATTGCCAGTGATCGGGCCAAACTGGTCAAGCTGGCTGACAAGATCTGCAACCTGCGCGATATGCTCTCGCGACCGCCCGCCGGCTGGGACCTGGAACGGCGCCGCGAATACTTCGATTGGGCCAGGGCGGTGATCGATATGCTGCGCGGTATCCATCCCGGCCTGGAGAAACTCTTCGACGAGGTCTACCGAAAGCGTCCCTGAGCGGTGGCGGAGAGCGATGATCCCGCACATCGGGGCGAAGTTGGGCTAGAATGAGGCGGTTTTTCGGCTGCAGGCAACCTGGACGCATGGCGACGATACAACCCTTACACAATCAGGACGCGGAACCCAAGCTCGACTTCGATCTGCTACCCCAACTGGTCGGCTATCATGTGCGGCTGGCGCAGATCGCGGTATTCAGAGATTTTGCGGCGGCGTTCGGCGACCTCGATATCACGCCTACGCTGTTCGCCTCCCTGGCGCTCATCGATGTCAATGCCGGGCTCAAGCAGACCGATCTGGCGCAGGCCATTCATCTCGATCGCTCCACGGTGGTGTCGGTTATCGACAATCTGGAGGGGCGGGGATTAGTGGAGCGCAAACGCGCCGTCGACGACCGGCGCTCCAACTCGCTGTCGCTGACCCGCAAGGGCAAGGCGCTGCTGGCGAAACTCCGGCCCATGGTCGAACAGCACGAACAGCGTCTGGTACAGAATCTGAGCGCCGACGAGCGGGAAACCCTGGTTCGGCTGTTGGCGAAAATATTCCCGAAATACCGTTAGTTAGCTGCTAGCGGCGGTCCCGGTGCCCGGCCGCGTATGGCCATAATAGTTGGAACTCCAACAATTATGGAGTATGCTCCTCGTATCCTGTTACATCAGCGGTGAGGGTATGACTATGGCAATTCGCGAACGTGTCGATCGGCTCCTGCAGCGCCTGCACGATGCACCGCAGTACACCACTCAGGGCGCAGTCTTGTTTGTCGATCTGGAACGGCGTGAAACGCGGCGCGGCTACCTGCCGGTCGAGGTGTTCCGCACCTTCCTGAGCAACCGCGGCGCCAACATGTACCTGCTCTACAATTTGCTGGAGGCGGAGCGCGACGCACTCGATCCCGAGGTGCCCCTGATCTTCGGGGCCGGCACGCTCACCAGCAACGTCCCGGGCGCCACCCGCGGCAACGTCACCAGCAAGTCGCCCGACAGCTACGCGATTCTCGACTCCAGCGTCGGCGATTACTTCCCCAGTTTCATGCGCCGTCACGGCTACGATCACATCGTCGTCTACGGGCGCGCCAAGGAGTGGACACTGCTGAAGCTCAGCGGCGCGGAGGTGGAATTTCTCGATGCGTCGGCCTACGTGGGTATGAACAACATCGATTTCACGCAGGCCATCGAGCGCGATTTCGACTGCGAGGAGCGCCGCACCATGGCGCTGGCGCGCCTCACGCAGGCGGGGGAGAACGGTGTGCTCTGCAGCGGGATCATGGCCGGACCCAAGGCAATCTGGGCGCGTGGCGGCTCGGGCGCCAAGATGGGTTCGCTGCGCCTGAAAGGTATTCTCGTGCTAGGCGAACTGCCGGAGACCGAATACAGCGACGTCTACAAGAAGTTCAACAAGCAGATCGGCAAGAAGATCCTCTCCACCAGCGTCATACGCAATGCGCTGAAAAAGGTCGGCACGCCGTTCCTCTATAAGCCCAGCCGCGTGCTGGGTGCCATGGGCACGCTCAACAACCAGCAGACCACCTGGGTCGATACGCTGGATGCCGACAACATCGATCCCTACCGTCCCGGTATGGATGGCTGCTACAAATGCCCGGTGCACTGTCGCGCGCGCAACGATCTGACGCCGGAGGGCAAGGGCGGCTGGGGCGCGCACGCGCTGAAAGGGCTCAAGGGCAACGCCAGCTACGATAAGCCGCAGGCCGACGTCGAACACGATCATGGAAAAACCTACAAGGGTATACACAACGACGGCAAGTTCGATCGCTACGACAAGGGCGATGGCCCCGAGTACGTGACGCTGGGCAAATTTGGCCCCAACATCGGCATCAAGGAGGCCGAGCAGGTACTGCGCCTCAACAATATCCTCAACGACCTGGGGATGGATTCGGCCAGCACCGGCAGCGCCATCGCCTGGGCCTTCGAACTCTTTCAGCGCGGCATCATCGACACCTCGCACACCGGCGGGCTGGAGCTGGAGTGGGGTAACTACGACCTGATCGAGAAGCTGTTGTTCATGACCGCGGCACGCGAGGGTTTCGGGGACGTGATCGCCGATTCGGCGCGCGCGGTAGATACCGGCAAGTACCCGCCCGAGGCACTGGATTACCGGATGGCGAGTAAAGGGCTGTTTCAGTCCGATCCGCACGATGCGCGCATTCTCAAGGCCTTTGCGCTGGGCCTCGCCGTGGCGACCCGCGGCATGGATCATCTGCGCAATCGCGTGACATTGGAGATCAACGCCCGGGTCAATGATGATCCGGAATTCAAGACTGCGCTCTACGGCGGGTTCGTCGCCGCGCAGCCCAACAGTTACGAGGGCAAGGAGTACGCGGTGCGGCGTTGCGAGGACACCTACGCCGCCGGCGACGCGGTGGGTATGTGCCGTTTCAACACCCAGCTCTTCAACTCCCCCAGCCTGCCGGCACCGAGTGATTTCGCACACCAGTTGACGGCGCTGACCGGTGTGGACTTCACACCCGAGCAGGTGCTGGAAGCGGGTCGCAACATCACCGGTATCGAGCGGCTGCTTAACGCGAGGCTTGGCCTGCGCGCCAAGGACGACACGCTGCCGAAGCGCTGGTTCGAGGAGTCGAACACCTTCGGACCGTTCGCCGGCGAGAAGATCGATCGTCAGGAGTTTGAAGCGCTCAAGCGGCGGTTCTACACCCTGACCGGACTCGATGCCGAGGGTGCCCCCACGCTGGAGTGGCATCGCCGCCTCGCACAGGTGGTGACCGGATTTGCTGTCGAGGTCGATTTGCCGCCCGAATTGCCGGGAGCCCCCGAGCATGGCGTGATCATCGACGAGCCGGTCAACAACGTGATCGAGTTGCGTGAAGCACTTAAGCGCCGCCTGCCGGAGGCGGCCGAGAAACTCGATGACCGTTCGCTCAACATCGCCGTCAACGGCGAGATGCTGCTCTCCGGGGAGAAGCAGGCGTCTTTGCGCAATGGCGATCAGGTAACGATCGTGCCAATGTTGGCCGGCGGTTGACGGGAGCGAGTTCGCCCGGGATCGCGCTGCCAGCGTGGCAGTAGGCAGGGCGGGCTGCCACACTGAGGGGAAACCGCCTCAGGAGCGGACCTATGAACAACGCCCTCGCAACGCCCGACACGATACTTGAGTTCTGGTTTTCACCCACCGCACGCAAGTGCTGGTTCAACTCGACTCGCGCCTTTGATCAGCAAGTGACCGATCGGTTTCTCGCCACCTGGCAAGCCGCAGCGGAGGGCAGGCTGGCGGAGTGGGAAGCCACGGCAAACGGCGCGTTGGCGCTGGTCATCGTGCTCGACCAGTTTCCGCTCAACATGTTTCGCGATCAGCCGGAGGGTTTCTCCACCGAAGCGGCGTCGCGGGCGGTCGCGGAACGGGCCATTGCGAAGGGCTTCGATCAGGCGTTGGACGCCGCTGGCCAAGGGTTTCTCTACCTGCCCTTCATGCATAGTGAATTGCTCGATGACCAGGACCGGTCCGTCGCGCTCTTCGAGGCCGCGGGTCTCAAAGACAATCTCAAATGGGCACGGCACCACCGCGACATCGTGCGCCGCTTCGGGCGGTTTCCGCATCGCAATGCCACCCTCGGCCGCGAGAGCACCGCCGAGGAACTCGCTTACCTCGATGATCCCGATTCGTATCACGGTTGATTGAACCAGCGACGCCCGGATGACGACTCTGTTGATGAATCCCTGGCATCGAATCGTAAGGAGTGACCATGAAGACGAGGATCCCGAAGTATCTGGTCAGTGGCTCGGTGGCACTGATCCTGGCGGTCAGCGGCATCGACCTCTTTGCCGCGCCGTCCCGTGCTCCCGGCATCGAGCATGAGGACATCGGCAACCGCCAGGCCTTGCCGCCGCGATTTCGACCGGCACCCAAAGCATTGCCCGAACTGTCGAAGCTCAAGCCGGACCTGGTGCCTTTGCTCCATAAACCGATGAACGGGTTGGTGCGGGTCAAAAATCAGGGTGCCGGCGCGGCGGGCCCGAGTCTGCTGACGCTGGATTGCCGCAAACGCGGTCATCGCGGGGGTGGGGGCGGCTGCCCGGATGCACCCGGGCTGTCACGCTATAGTCACCCGGCCTATCCCGACAAGGTGGTCATCAAGATACCCGCGTTGCCGGCGGGTAAAGTCTACGAACACAAACTCGTCTTCTGGAACGATCTGGTTTGGACCAGCGGTATCTACGGATTTGTCGCAATCGCCGACGTGGCCAATACGGTGGATGAGGCGCCCGGCGGCGAAACCAACAACACCACTGGTTCAACGTTGAATACCCCGTAATTGTCAGGATGATGCGAGTGAGCGCGGCTGCGAATCGACAAGGGTAGGATCATGCCGCAAGCCGGAGCATGTGCCGTGCGCCACCGTACGATTGCGTCCCCCGGCCTTCGCCTGATAGAGCGCCTGGTCGCCGCGCTTGAGCCACGTATCGGCACCCTCTCCGTGCTGCAATTCGACAACACCAAGCGATACGGTAACCGGCAAATTGTGGCTGCTCAGCCGGGAAATAGCGCCGCGCAGATCCTCCGCCAATTGAGCGGCCATGGTGAGCGGGGTGTGCGGCGCCACGATGACAAACTCTTCACCGCCGTAGCGAAACACACGGTCGCCGCTGCGCAGACGCCGTTTTAGCAACTGCACCACATCACGCAGCAATTGATCACCCCGGTCGTGGCCGTGTGTATCGTTGACACGTTTGAAGTGATCGAGATCGAGAACCAGTAGCGAAGCGCTGCAACCGTAACGCTGCCGGGATTGAACAGTCTCCGCCAGCGTGGAATGCAATGCACGGCGATTGCCGGCGCCTGTCAGAGGATCGACCGAGGCCAGGGTGCGCAGCGCGTCCTGCTGCTGTGAGACAGAGTAGGAAAAGAAATAGACGCAGGTGGTAAGGATAAACAGCGCGGCAGCAACGCGACTCAGTTCGGCAAGCGACAACCAATTGCTCGCCGCCCACAATACAATCGTAACGAATACCACGTTGGCTGCCAGGCCGGCGCGCGGCTGCAGGAGAACCAGATTGACGACAACAACGGGGTACACCCAATGGATGGTCAGATCGCCGACAAAATAGATGGCGCAGGCGGTGACGAAGTTGACGCTGAGACCGGTAAAGTAGACGAGTGTTTCATTTACGCGACCGCGTCGCCAGATTCGATAGGCACTGACGATCAGCAACACAGCCAACCCGCCGATCAGAAGAAACAGACGCTTGTCACCCGTCGCGGCGTGCAGCACAGTGAATGGGATTAACGTGAGCCCGGTTGCCAGGCACAGCCAAACGATGACTCTGAAGTCGAAACGCTGCGCCCCGAGGTTCATGTTTATCTCCTCCCTGAGCTGACTGGTGTGATGTTACTGCATAGCCCGGACAAATTGACACTAAAACCTATCTCAAGATCTCCCACGAGCGACCGGCCCTCTGGGGCTCAACGCAGCACGTGGGGGATTCTGAGATAGGTTCTATATGAATGCTGCAGTGCGGAATTATCAGGGAGGTAGCTGTGGGTCCGCGCAACGCGGACGCCAAGAACGGCAAGCCCCTAAATGGTTGCGCAAATGGACTGCAGTGCTCGCCGTGGACCGATTTCGCGCAGGGCGTTCTTTTGCTCTTCGTTGCGCACCAGCAAGGCGCCGATGAACGCCAGGGCATTGATCGATAAGCCGTTCCAGCATTCACGGATACGCGGTATCAGCACCATCCAGTGGGTGGTGACGAGAAGGTTGTAGGGGCGTGGACGGCGCTGTCGAGGATCGCCTTCGACCCATCCCAGGTGGTGGATCAACGCCCAGTACGCCGCTTCGAGTTGAGTGCCCGCCAATTCTGGCTCGCTGATCTCCAGACCGATGAGGGCGTGGCTGAAGGTCAGCTCGGGCGCCTGGGTAATCTCACCGGGGCGCATGGCTCTGTCGTAATGCTCCAGCCATGGCAACCAATGCGTGGGGTCGCCCGAATCGAGCGGTACCAGCTGCAGGTGTTTGTGGCGTTGGCTGGCGCCCGAATCCTCGCCGCCATTGTAGAAGCCCAGGGAGGGAAAATCACTCAGGCACCGCCACAGCGCGTCGAAATCCGCGGCGTTGAGCGGTTTGTCCTGCTCTTCGAATTCACGCGTTACGACCAGGAGGTGATTGTCCAACACATTGAACTTGTTGAGGACCGCGAAATGTGTCGCGGAGAGGTCACTGACGAACAGATGCTCTTCCGGGGGTAGAAACGGGCTGAACGGGTGCGCCTTCTCGTCGGCCACGTGGGCGGCGGCAAGTCTGTCCTGGTCCTTGCGCGAGAGGTTGTCGACTACGCGGATCAGGTAATGCAGCCCCTCGTCTTCGAACCATTCGCCGTGTGTGGGCAGCGAGTACTGATGTCCTTCGGCCTGCGCCGCGACCGAGCGCGCCACCAGTTGCGACCACAATGCCCCCCTCTGGGTCGCCGACCCTAACGCCGTGTTTTCCATCGGAAGGTTCCTGGGCGCCTAACGCGCGCCTTCGAGTTGTTTGTCGGTCAAGGCGCCCAGAAAGGCCACCAGTTCATCCACCTGTTGTGCGGTGAATTCTACACCAACGGCTAGCCGGCCCATCATATTGATGGCATCTGCCAGGGTTGCAACCTGTCCATCGTGGAAATACGGGGCGGTGACCGCGACGTTGCGCAGCGGCGCCACCTTGAACACCATCAGGTCGTCGGGATTTTTGGTGACCTCGATCCGCCCACGGTCCTTCTGATTCGGGTAGGGTGCCTTCTCCTCGATATTGCGAAACAGGCCGCCGCCCAGCAACGGGCCGTCGTGGCAGTTGTTGCAGCTCAGACGCAGAAACTCGTCGAGGCCGCGTTGCTCCTGCGCGTTGAGTGCGGCGGTATCGCCGTTGAGAAAATCGTCGAACCGACTTTCGGAACGCAGTGTGCGTTCGAAGGCGGCGATGGCCTCCGCGAGATTGTCGTAGGTCAGCGGCTCGGCACTATCGGGAAACGCCTTGGCAAAGGATTCCCGATATTCGGCAATGCCTTTGAGTTTTTCGATCACCGCCTCCGCGCTGGGCATGGCCATCTCGATGGGGTTCAGTATCGGTTGCTTGGCCTGGTCGGCCAGGTCTTCGGCGCGACCGTCCCAGAACTGCTTGAATTGCCAGCCGGCGTTCAGAACGGTGGGTGTGTTGCGCGGCCCCACATCCCCTTTGGCGCCCACGGCGGTCGGCAGGTTATCGATGCCTGCCCGGCCCTCTCCCAGGCGGTGACAGGTTTCGCACGATTGCCCATCGTTGATCGACAGACGTACATCGAAAAAAAGTTGTTTGCCGAGCGCGATGCGCGCATCGGTATCCTGCTCGGCGCCCGGCATGGTAGCGGGCAAGGGTTCGAAGTAGCGCGATGCGCGCCGCAGCAGTCTTTCACTGTCGGTGGCAAATGCGGACGAAACGATGCCGCCGAACAGCAGCAACAGCAAGGTGGACAGGGTGATTCGCGCAGTTATCATCGATGTGACTCTTCAAAGCCGGCCTGGCGTACCATCCGGTCTCCATGCTGCCATGGCACCGGTAGCGAGCGTCTGAGGCAATACCACCGAGGGGTTGGCCTGCTCGCTCGCGCATCGCACACCGATAGAGTATAGCCGTAAGGGCGATCCCCCGAGCGCGAGTACAGTTGCTGAAAATTGCACGATACGGACGCCCGACCTACAGAATTCCAGACAGTACGGTGGCCAGTGCCAGAAAACTGAAGAAACCCACGACATCGGTAACCGTGGTGAGAATGATGGATGCCGATTGGGCGGGATCCTGACCCAGACGGGTAAGCACCAGGGGGATGGCGGCACCCGCCAGGCCGGCCAGGGACATCGAGATCA
Source organism: Pseudomonadota bacterium (assembly GCA_008501635.1). Taxonomy (NCBI): domain Bacteria; kingdom Pseudomonadati; phylum Pseudomonadota; species Pseudomonadota bacterium. Next base: position 13,905 of record QQUJ01000023.1, on the reverse strand, counting down.
CCATGGCAACGCCGATCACCAGTGCCAGGCCGCCGGATTGTGACCACAGGTAGACGCCGATGGCGGTAACGATGGCGATCGCTACGCCGTTGATCGCTCCGGCTAAACCTTCTTTGCTCATCACCTGCCAGGCGTGACGCAGCCGGATCTCGCGCAATGCCAGACCGCGCATGACCACAGCCAGTGCCTGTGCCCCGGTATTGCCCGACTGGCCGGCGACCACGGGCAGCAATACGGCCAGCGCAGTGAACTGAGCAATGGTGTTCTCAAACAAGCCGACAACCGCGGCGGCCAGAAATGCGGTGAGCAGGTTGATGTTCAGCCATGGCAGACGCTTGCTGACGGCGAACAGGGGGCTCGATAGTGCACGCTCCTCTCTGCCGGCACCGACCATGGTTTGCAGATCGGCCAGTGCCTCGTCCTGCGCGGCCTTGACGAGCGCTTCCTGGTGGATGATGCCCACCGGGCAGCCGTGGGTGTCGATGACAGGAAGTCGGCTCAGGTGGTGGCGGGAGATCATTTCAACCACCTCTTCGCGCGGTTCGAGCACGTGGATGCTGGGAGTCGCCGCGCCGAGCAATTCTTCAACCTTTTGCCGACTTTTCGCAAATACCAATGCGCTGGTGGTGATCAGGCCGAGCAGTTGTCCGGCTGCGTTGACAACCAGGATACAGTTGCCACGGCTGCCTCCGGCGCGACGCAATCTGCGCAGCGCATCGCTCGCGAGCGTATCCGGTCCGACGGTGACGAAACGGTGCTCCATCAGGGTTCCGGCAGACCCCTCGGGATAGGTCATGAGTTCATTGATTTCGTTGCGCAATCCCGTTGGCAGTGATTCGAGCAACCGCGTTCTCTCGGCCTCCTTGAGATGGCTGAGCAAGGCCGCCAGGCGGCCAGGGTCCAGTGCTTCGGCTACCCGCAGGCGGGTCGTGACGGGGAGGTCCACGATACATCGTGCACCCAGAGCGAGAGACAGGCGGGTCAGCAACTCGATGATGCTTTCCAGATTCAGACGCCTTACGAAAGCCACCACTTCCTTGACGGCGACACTCTCCAGCTGCTCGGCTGCTTCCGCCGGAAACTGCCTGACGTAAGTGCTGGCCATGAACATCTGTTCGGTTGGCGATTGAGCGTTCATCAGCCGTCCTTCGTTGATTTGCGGGCCAGGGCATCGTCCGCTCCGATACCACGAAAAATCCCGGCCAACCCGGTCCAGTAAAGTTCACCCAGCGAGAGCAGCGTGGCCAGTGCTGTGTCCTCCTCGTCGCGGGCGTGCAGAGCCTGCTCGGTTTCGCGCAGCGTTTCGTAACGGATGATGCCGAGCAGGGTGTTGTCGTCATCCACTACCGGCATCATGTGAAAGTGGCGCCAATGCGGGTTGTTGACGATGTCGCGTTCACGGGCCGCGGCGTTGATGGTGTGTACCGTCGGTGCAGCGAGCTCGGTGATCGCCTGCTTGGGATCAGCCTGCATGAGTTGGCGCAAGGTGAGCACTCCGATCAACCGGTGATTGCGGTCCACCATGTAGAGGTAATAACGCAGGCTCGGGTGGCCGTGTTTGGCCTGGCTGAGCACCTCCTGCACCGTCGCCTCCTCGACGACAGTGAAAACATGGGGATCGATCAGCGCGCCTGCGCTGCCGCTGGAGTAGGGAAGTAAACGCTGCAGCGGCTCACTGTTTTCCTGCGGCAGCGTCTTGAGCAACTCTTCGCGCCGCGGCGGTGTCATCTGCCTCAGAATCGAAACCTGGGTGACCAACGGAAGCTGCAGCAAGATGGGTATTGAGGTTTTGGATGGCAGCTCCGCCAGCATGCCGGCGTTCCAGAAAGAGGGAAGTTGTCGCAGCGTGGCTGCCGCGGCGCTGGGCGGCGTGTTACGCAGAAGTTCCGTCGCCTCCGCGACGGGGAGGCCACTCATCACACGAGCGGCCTCTCTGGGATGGCGTTCCATGTAGAGGTTGGTGAGTTTCGCGACGATGCTCATGTCAGCCGGATTTCTGTCGTATTGTGCTGGTCTCTTCGGTGAAGCGCCGCGCCGGAATGATGAACTTTTCTCCTGCGCTGTCCAGCACCACGGCAGTTCGGCCGATTTCGGTGATCGTGCCCTCGGCGTCGCCAATTCTGACCTGCTCACCCACGCGATGCGTCTGATGCACATAGTGTGCAGCGATGATGTTCGCCACTGTGCCTGCTGCGCCCAGCGCGAACGCCAGCGCCATGGCGCCGAGCGTGGTGCCCACCAGAATGACCACCAGGGTGATGAGCACGGTGGTATCGATGCCCACCTGTTCGGCAGCGATAACGGTGGCGATGGCCACTAATGTCGATTGTGCCAGACGGGCCAGCAGGAGACCGCGGCTGATCCGTGTTTGTTCGGTTGCGGCGATGATGATCTCGCGCACCGCCTGGCCGGCCCAGAAACCCAATACGACGATCAGCGCTGCAATCAGCATGCGGGGAAGGTAGGCGGTCAACCAGCTGACCACATTGGAAACGGCGGGCAACCCGAGCGCTTCGACCGCGGCTGCAGCGAAGAACAGCATCACGATCCAGAATACCAGCCGTGCACCGATCGTCGGCATGCTGCGATAGGAGCGCAGTCGGCGCACCGAAGCGGGCATCTGGCGGGCGTGCGCGAGGCTTTCGGCGGCGCGCCGGGTGATGTGATCCGTGGCGCGCGACAGCAGCCACGCCGCCAGCCACCCCGCCAGCAGCAGCAGCGTGGCACCCAGAATGTTCGGCAGATATTCGACAATGCGCGCGCCAACCAGCGAGAGCGCCTCGGTGATGGAAGTGCTGATGTCATCCATAGCGCGGACTACCCTCGCCTCGTGAGATGGGTTCAAGGTTAGATGATTCCCTTTCAACCGCCAAGGCTGGATGCTGAAGCGCGGTGTGCGATTCAACAGTGCGCCCGGCAGGTCATGGCGTTTGCGTCTTCCCGACACCCGCAACGGCAGAATGGCCCCGGAAGAGTCTCTGTGGTCCGCGCACCGCGACGCAGATTCCCGCCGCTTGTTCTAGACTCCTATCCATAGGCGTCTGTTTTGTTGCCGCAAGACTATGGACGGTGGTTGCTGAGCGATCGGGAAGGCTTTTGCGCTTGAACCAATGGTGCTGACCGACGGTCAACTAAGTCAGCAGGCTCGATAACCGACCCTCGAGACCGATAGCTGGGAAGATCCGGGCTGGAATCCGCGAGGTATTTATGAATCTGTTTCACGCACACAAGAAGGCCGCCTTGCCGACGCCGGAACAGGCGTTGCCCGGGCGTATGACAGCGATGCCGGTCGCGGAACGCCACTATGTCAACAATCACCGCATCGTGCCGCCGTTTCCCGAGGGGATGGAACTGGCGTTGTTCGGCTTGGGCTGTTTCTGGGGCGCGGAGCGCAAGTTCTGGGAGACGCCGGGTGTCTACGCGACCGCTGTCGGCTATGCGGGTGGCTACACGCCGAATCCAACTTACGAAGAGGTCTGCTCGGGTGAGACCGGTCACAACGAGGTGGTGCGCGTGGTGTTCGATCCGAAAACGATCACTTACGAACAATTGCTGGCGGTGTTCTGGCAGGCGCACAATCCGACCCAGGGGATGCGTCAGGGAAACGATGTCGGCACCCAATACCGTTCCGGCATCTACTGTGTCAGCGAAGCGCAGCGCCTGGCGGCTGAAGCTTCCCGCGATTCGTATCAGCAGGCGTTGACCCGCAGTGGTCGCGACGGGATCACTACCGAGATTCGCCACGCGCCCGAGTTTTACTACGCGGAGACATATCATCAGCAGTATCTTGCAAAGAATCCTGGTGGCTACTGCGGGCTGGGCGGTACGGGGGTCGCGTTCCCGGATTAACGATACGGATCATCACAAATCGCAGACCGCGCAATGCGGCCGCTGTGCAATTCGCCGCAAGCGATGAGCGGTATGTCGCGTGTGGCGGGGTGAACGTACGGGGGGCATCAACGAATGAACTCACCTGTGGGGGCTGGTGTGGTCAATCGGTTGTGCGCAACGCTGGACCGGCTGGGGAAGGGGTATGCCTGGTTCGATGCGCGGTTGCGCCTGTTGGCCTGGAACGATGCTTATGCGCAGTTGCTGGCCCTACCCGCGGAAGTGCTGACCCTGCGCGCGCCGTTGCAATCGTTGGTTCGTTTTCGCGCCGAGCGGGGCGACTACGGTACGAGCGACGTGGAGGCGTTGATTGACGAACAGCTCGCCCGATGTCGAGCCAACGAAGCCGTGGTCAGCGAGCAGCAGCTTGGTGCAGGAAGCGCGCTGCGCATTGTGCTGCAACCGCTCGCGGAACTTGGTGTACTGCAGATCTGCGAAGATATTTCCGAAGCGTATAACGCCAGGCAGGCGCTGCTGCAAAGTGAAGAGCGGTACGATTTCGCGATGCGGGCGATCAACGAAGGCGTCTACGACTGGGATCTTGGCGATGACACTGTCTACTACTCCACCCGCGTACGCGAAGCCCTGGGACTTGCACCGGAACAGCTGCGAACCGCGAACGACTGGGGCAGTCGTATCCATCCTGATGATTTTCCCATCTTTCGCGCAGCCTACGTTGCCCATGTTAAAGGCGAAACCGGGCGCTTCGAGTGTGACTTCCGTTATCGGGCCCAGGATGGAAGTTGGCGCTGGGCACGGCAGCATGGGTTGGCACTACGGGACGGTTCGGGTCGCGCGTGCCGCATCATCGGTTCAACCGGCGACATCACCGAACTCAAACAGGCTGAACTCGAGCTTGGCCGGGCAAGAGACGCGCTGGAGGAGCAGAATCAACGGCTGCGCGCCGAGATCGAAGCGCACCGACGCTCGCAGGCGACCATCGAATATCTCGTAGACGAGATTCGCAGCGAGCATCGTTTCGGCGAGATCATCGGGCGGTCGCCCGTGCTCAAGCAACTGACCGCGCAGATGGAACTGGTCGCGGAGACCGATTCGACAGTGCTTATTCTCGGAGAAACGGGTACCGGTAAAGAACTCGTCGCGCGCGCCATCCACGAACTGAGCCGCCGACGCGACAAGCCGTTGGTTAAGGTCAACTGCGCGGCGCTGCCGCGTGATCTGGTCGAAAGCGAACTCTTCGGGCACGAAAAGGGAGCGTTCACCGGAGCAACGCAGTTGCGTCGGGGCCGCTTCGAACTGGCCGATGGCGGCACGCTGTTTCTCGACGAGGTAGGCGAGTTACCTCTGGAACTCCAGGTCAAACTGCTGCGCGTACTTCAGGAACAGGAGTTCGAGCGTGTGGGGGGCGATCGCACGCTGCGCACCGATGTGCGGTTGATTACCGCCACCAATCGTGATCTGCAGGGTCTGGTCCAACTCGGGGAGTTCCGCTCCGACCTCTACTACCGTCTCAACGTCTTTCCATTGCGCATTCCGCCGCTGCGCGAAAGACGCGAGGATATCGCGCTGCTGATTCAGCACTTTGTGGCCGGTGCGGCGAAAAAGACGGGCAAGGCGCTGACGGGGGTCGATGCCGATTTTCTCGAACGTGCCCTACGCTATGACTGGCCGGGAAATATCCGTGAACTGGAGAACGCCATCGAGCGTGCCGCTATCCTCGCCACAGGGACAAAGCTGACCGACGCTGAGTTCATCGACGCGCCGCCGGCGCCAACCGCCGACGGTGTGGAGAGCATCGCGGCGATGCAGTCGCTGGAACAGGTGGAGCGCGAACACATTCGCCGGGTACTGAAAACGACTCATGGAGTGATTGAGGGGACACAGGGAGCCGCGCTCAAACTCGGCCTCAAACCCAGTACGCTGCGGGGTCGCATGCGCAGGCTGGGTATTCACAAGCATGAGTAATCCAGAAAGCATCAACTGCCAAATACGGTGGAAGCGGGCCACCAAATACGGTGGTTCCACGGTATCAGGCGGCCTGGTGGGGGATGGCGCTGCATCCGGGTATGCTCTTGGTGACTACTAACTTCATTAAATACAGCGAGTTAACAATCGATCACAACTGTTCCGGGTAATCTGGCACAAGGCCTGCACTGTAGAGCTAAACGCGCTGAACCGCGCAGTGAAACCCTCAAACGCATCGACCCTTAAGGAGCCAGACCATGAACGCCAAGGCAATCGACTGCACGCTAGCGACCTCTATACACCCCCTCGATCGCGGCGAGCTTCTGGAAGTAAAGGACGGCAACGGCACCACGGTTTCGGTAGCGAGCGGCTCCGTTTGGATCACACAGCATCACGACACCCGCGATATCCTGATCGAGGCGGGTGAGTCGTTCCATCTCGACCGTTGCGGCGTAGCGGTCATCTCCACGCGTCAATCGAGCCAGGTGCGCCTCAGCGGGACAAATGCTCAGGTGCACGGCCCGCAAGTCGTACTTCTGCGGACTGGTGAACGCAACGAGTTTCGAGCATCACTGATGCAACGACTGGGTGCGTTGGCGACGCAAATACGGGGAAGCGTCGTCCATTGGCTGATGCCGATGACACGGTTGGGGTATTAGACCTCGTCGGGATGCGACATCCGGCAGCGGGGCGACAATCAGGGTGCACCTGCGCCGTACCCCGCTGGCTTCCCACGAGCCGGTTAAACCGGTAATGTGCAGGAGATCAGTAATTCAACGGTCGATTCCGGCAAGGGCGATGAGATGAGTGGTTGGGGATGTCCGCATGAACTTCGGGGTAACTGTATGCGTGTCGAGGGCAAACCCTGCGATCCCGGCATGAAGGGCTGTATCCTCTACGGTCGGTTCACCTTTAGTGACCCCGAAAAAAACACACCTTCCCGGCAGCGTGAAGAGGACCGATCCAAGCCACGCGATAAACCCGGCGAGTCGTAGTCGGCGGTCTCCCGCGCGCACGCTTCGCGCTTTTCAACACTATTGCAAGTGCGCCCGGAGAAACCGTTGCGCCATCGGGAAGAGATAATTTTGCAGATTACCGATGCCATCGAGGGCGAGTTGCGACGCCTGGAGTTGTGGGAATTGCATACCCCCGCACCTGAGGCACTGCTGAGCGAACAGCCGTTCTGCTTCGATACGCTGACTTTCACCCAATGGTTGCAGTGGATTTTTCTGGTGCGCGTGCGCAAGACGATCACCAACGGCCTGCCTTTGCCGACCCGGAGCGATATCCACCCCTTGGCCGAGCATGTATTCGCCGACCTCGATTTCGACAGCGCCGCGTTGCTCAAGTCGATCAAACGCTTCGATCGGGCGATTTCTCAATCGCCGGATGACACGGGTTCTCCGTAGGGCCCTGACACCGCGTCAACCCGCTGAATGTTCGCGAGGCGGCGTTCCGCGCAGATGCCCGCTTCTTGTCCGCTTTGCGGCACTGCAACGTGACCGATGCCGATACGGCGGCTAGGATTGCGGCAGGCAACGTTCCACAAGAACCGCGTCCTCGTTACTCCAACACCCACAGTGTGGGCAGCGATCCTGCCCCGGGGAGAAGAACATGTCTCTACGCCACCTGCCGCTTCAGGGGCCTTGCGCCCGTTCCTCACCCAGTCGTTTCGCGTTCCACCTTCCGCCACGATTGCTACGCTTGATAGACATGCCGTTTGCATGTGCCGGCCGGTAACACCGGTCCATTTCTAAAGCAACGTTTCCGCGCCGCTGCGGCGGCGATCGACGATGGGTACTGGAATGGAGGTCGCGGTAATGCCGCAAGCCAAGGTTTCTTTGAGTGACAAATTTTCCGTAGACGTCGGGCGCATCTATCTTTCGGGCATTCAGGCGCTGGTGCGATTGCCCATGATGCAGCATCAACGCGACGTCGCTGCCGGCCTGAACACCGCCTGCTTTATCTCCGGTTATCGCGGATCGCCGCTCGGCGGACTCGACAAAACGTTGTGGGAGGCCAGACCCTTCCTCGAGCGCAACAACATCCGCTTCCAGCCGGGGGTGAACGAAGACCTTGCGGCCACCGCCATCTGGGGCAGCCAGCAGCTCAACATGTTTCCCGGCGCCAAACACGATGGCATCTACGCCATGTGGTACGGCAAAGGCCCCGGAGTGGATCGCTGCGGCGATGTGTTCCGTCACGCCAACGCTGCGGGCACTTCGCGCCACGGCGGCGTGCTGGTGGTGGCGGGCGATGATCATGCCGCCAAGTCCTCGACACTGCCGCACCAGACCGATCATATCTTCAAAGCCGTCATGATGCCGGTGTTGGCGCCGGCCAATGTGCAGGATTATCTCGATCTCGGGCTGCACGGCTGGGCGATGTCGCGGTACTCGGGCTGCTGGGTGGCGTTCAAAGCGCTGGCCGACACCGTGGAAAGTTCCGCCTCCGTGGATGTCGATCCGCATCGGCTGCAGATCCTCCTGCCGGAAGATTTTGACATGCCGGAAGGCGGACTCAACATACGCTGGCCCGATCCGCCGCTGATCCAGGAGAGGCGCCTGCTGCAGAACAAGCTCTACGCCGCGCTGGCCTACAGTCGCGCCAACCAGCTCAACCGCGTGGTGATCGACAGCCCGCAGCCGCGCCTCGGCATCATTGCCAGCGGCAAGTCCTACCTCGACGTGCGCCAGGCCTTCGACGATCTGGGCATCGACGACAAGCTGGCCGCCGAGATTGGTATCCGCCTGTGCAAGGTCAACATGGTGTGGCCGCTGGACTCCGAGGGCGTGCGTCAGTTCGCGCAGGGCCTGGAGGAGATCCTGGTCGTCGAGGAGAAGCGCCAGTTCATCGAGTATCAGCTCAAGGAGGAGCTCTACAACTGGCGCGAGGATGTGCGCCCGCGCGTGGTCGGCAAATTCGACGAGAAGGGCGAGTGGGCCTTCGAGCATACCGATCACGGCAAGGTGTGGCATGGCGAATGGCTGCTGCCGGCGGCCGGTGAACTCACGCCGTCGATGATCGCCCGCGTGATCGCGGCGCGCATCGAGCGCTTCTTCACCTCGTCGCGCATTCAGGAACGCCTGGCCTTTCTCGAAGCCAAGGAGCAATCACTGGCGCAGGTGCCGGTGTCGATCCAGCGCACACCCCACTTCTGCTCCGGCTGCCCGCACAACACCTCGACCCGCGTGCCCGAGGGGAGCCGCGCGGTGGCCGGGATCGGCTGTCACTACATGGTGAACTGGATGGATCGCAACACCTCCACCTTCAGCCACATGGGTGGCGAAGGCGTGGCCTGGGTCGGGCAGGCGCCGTTCACCGAAGAGCGCCATATCTTTGCCAATCTCGGCGACGGCACCTATTTCCACTCCGGGATAATGGCGATTCGCCAGGCGGTGGCGGCTAACGTGCCGATCACCTACAAGATCCTCTACAACGATGCGGTGGCGATGACCGGCGGTCAGCCCATCGACGGCACTTTGACGGTGCCGCGGATCGTGCGGCAGTTGCAAGGCGAAGGCATCGAGAAGTTTGTCGTGGTCACCGATGGTACCGAGCGCAGTTACGGTGCCGCGGATCTGGGTCCCGGTGTACCGATGCGCCATCGCGATGAGCTCGACGCGATCCAGAAAGAGTTGCGCGAATATTCCGGCGTGTCGATTCTCATCTACGATCAGACCTGTGCGGCGGAAAAACGTCGTCGCCGCAAGCGCGGCAAGTTCCCCGATCCCGCGCGACGGGTCTTTATCAACGAACTGGTGTGCGAGGGTTGCGGCGACTGCTCGGAGAAATCCAACTGCCTCTCCGTGGTGCCGGTCGAGACCGGTCTGGGACGCAAGCGCGCCATTGATCAATCCGCCTGCAACAAAGATTACTCATGCCTGAACGGCTTCTGTCCTTCGTTCGTGACCATAGAGGGCGGCGATGTGCGCAGGGGCAAGGCGCTGGGGGGCGATGAGAGCCAGTTCGGCGAGCTCCCCGCACCCGATCTGCCGAGCACCGAGAAGCCCTGGGGCATACTGATCACCGGCGTGGGTGGCACCGGCGTCATCACCATCGGTGCACTGATCGGCATGGCAGCGCATATCGATGGCAAGGGCGTCAGCGCCCTGGATATGACCGGGCTCGCGCAGAAATTCGGCGCCGTCTACTCGCATGTGCGCATCGCCGATCGTTCCGACGATATCCACGCCGTGCGCATTGCCGCCGGCGAAGCCAACGCAGTGATTGGCGGCGACCTGGTGGTAACCGCCAGCTTCGAGGCGCTGGCCAAGATGCGCAGCGATCTCTCGCGCGCCGCCGTCAACTGCGCCGAGGTCCCTACCTCGGATTTCGTGCGTAATCCCGACTGGGAATTCCCGTTGCGTCGCATGCAGAAGATGATCATCGATGCCGTCGGTGAAGGACGGGCGGATTTCTTCGACGCAGCCGCACTGGCAACGCGCCTCATGGGCGATACCATCGCCACCAATCTCTTCCTGCTCGGCTACGCCTGGCAGAAGGGTCTGGTGCCGGTATCGCAAGAGGCGCTGCTGCAAGCCATAGAGCTCAATGGTGTCGCGGTGGAGATGAACAGGAAGGCGCTGCTCTGGGGTCGGCGCGCAGCGCACGATCTCGCCAGGGTGCAATCGTTCGCCCAACTCAAAGCGGTCATACCAATCCATCCGACGCAGCCACTGGAGGAGTTGCTTGCCGAGCGCATGGACTATCTCACCCGCTACCAGAACGCAGCGTATGCGCAGCGCTATCAGGCGTTGGTGAAGCGCACGCAGCGTGCCGAATCGCCGCTGCACTCCACACTGCTTGCCGAGGCAGTGGCGCGCAGCTACTTCAAACTGCTGGCCTACAAGGATGAGTACGAGGTCGCGCGCCTTTTCAGTGAGCCGGCATTCATGGACAAGGTGCGGGAGGAGTTCGAAGGCGATTACTCGCTGCGGTTTCACCTGGCGCCGCCGTTGCTGGCGCAACCCGATCCGCAAACCGGCGAGATCCGCAAACGCAGCTACGGGCCGTGGATGATGCGGCTGTTTCGCGGGCTTGCACCGTTCAAGGTCCTGCGCGGTACGGTCTTCGACCTGTTCGGCCGGAGCGCGGAGCGCCGTGCCGAGCGCCAGGATATCGCCGATTTTGAAGCGCTGGTGGAGCAGCTGTTGCCGAAACTCAGCCGCGAGAATCACGCCCTCGCCGTGGAGTTGGCTGGATTGCCGATGGGCATACGGGGGTTCGGACCGGTGAAAGAGCGCAACCGGGAGAAAGTCAAACAGCGTGCCAGCGAATTGCTCTCCTCTTATCGGGAAGAGAAACAGTCGCCGGAAGCGGCGTAAACGGCGAGGGGAGGAGAAGTGAGTGTATTCAGCAGCAAGGATTTCGACGGCCACGAGCAGGTGGTCTTTTGCAATGACAGCGACACCTCTCTCAAGGCGATCATCGCCATCCACAATCGTAAGCTTGGTCCTGCCCTGGGCGGCTGTCGCATGTACCCCTACGCGAGCGATGAGGAAGCGCTTCGCGATGTGTTGCGTCTGTCGCGGGGCATGACCTACAAATCGGCCCTGGCCGGGCTGCCGCTGGGTGGCGGGAAGGCGGTGATCATCGGTGATCCCTTCACCGGCAAGAGCGAAGCGTTGATGCGGGCCATGGGGCGCTTTATCGACAGTCTGGGTGGGCGCTACATCGGTGCGGAAGATTCGGGAACAGGGGTCAAGGATATTCAATGGATGGCCCAGGAGACAGCGCACGTTGCCGGATTTCGCGAACGACGCACCACGGCCGGGCCGCGCAGCGGCGATCCTTCACCGTCGACCGCGTACGGCGTGTTTGTCGGTATCCGCGCTGCCGTGCTGCATGCCCTGAACAGCACCCACCTCGACGGCGTGAAGGTCGCCATTCAGGGCCTGGGTCACGTCGGCATGCATCTCGCCGAACGCCTGCACAATGCAGGCGCCAGGTTATGGGTGTGCGACCCGGTCGCGGCACGCGTGCACGAAGCGCAGGAGCGATTCGGCGCTGTGGCCGTACCGCTCGACGAAATCCACTCACAGAAGGTCGACGTATTCGCCCCCTGCGCGATGGGTGCGGTGATCAATGATCGCACCTTGCCCCAACTCAAGGCGCGCATCGTCGCCGGCGCCGCCAATAACCAGTTGGACGAGAATCGCCACGCCCTGGAATTGCACCGCCGGGGCATCCTCTATGCGCCCGATTACGTGATCAACGCGGGCGGCATCATCGACATCTATTTCGAGATACATGGCGATGACGAGGTGGCGGAGATGGTAAAGCTCGAAGAAATCGGTGACACGCTGAGCGAGATCTTCGCTGAAGCCGGAGAAACCGGTAAGACCACCGCCGAGATTGCCGATCGCATTGCCGAACGGCGTTTCATGCGAATCGCGAAGGGAACAAGTGCCAGCGCGGTGGCGTAAACCAGCGTCCCGAAAAAGGAAAAGAGAGCAGAGCCGGAGATCGTTACGACCTCAAGGAGAAAAAAAACGCGTTTATGCGGCTACCCGGGCGCCGGCAGGTCCAAAGAGCTGTTTACGCCTAATCGACCTGTTCGGCCATCGGCGGGGATTTGCTATCTACTATCGAATCCAGCCATACAAGGCGCTGCACCGGACGGTAATTGCGCTGCGCTCCATTGCCGCCGGTGAGCTTCGGCGTTAGACGTCAAGTAACAGAATGGAGGTATTGAAATGAGCACAGAGAAACCTAAAATCGCCTGCCTTCCGAACGGGCCGTATTATTTGCTAAATGATCTTACGCCGCGTGTAATCCCAAACATTCAAAAATCTAACGGAGACCCTTGTGCTACGATCACCGGAGTGGCGTTATGCCGCTGTGGTGGTTCAAATAACAAACCTTTCTGTGATGGCACTCATGGTAAAAATGGCTTCACCGATCAGAAACTGACAGATGGGGTGTACAACAAACGTGATAACTACGTTGGCAAGCAGATTACGATCCACGACAACCGTGGAATATGCGCCCACGCTGGCCACTGCACAGACAATCTCAGTTCTGTATTTAAATTGAATGAAGAGCCATGGGTTGATCCCAGTGGTGCGACAGCCGAGGATATTATCAACACAATAAAGAAATGCCCGTCGGGAGCGCTTAGTTACACAATCGATAATGTTGAGCATCGAGATCATGATCGAGGGCCGATGGTTACGGTCACAAAGGATGGCCCATATGCAGTTACAGGAGGAATTGAGCTTGTTGATCAACCGTTAGGTGAAGGGGCTTCAACGGAACACTTTACGCTTTGCCGCTGCGGGGGATCAAAAAACAAGCCGTTCTGTGACGGAACGCATTGGCACATAGGGTTCAAGGATGAAAATAATTGACGCTTGTTATCAGTGTGGACATTGCCGTCTTACAAATTGCTGCACGGGACCTACGGCCTGTGAGCCAAGACGTTAGATGTTTATTCAAGTAAAACGAGGTAGATCAGATGCCAGATCACGATATTGATGTATCACTTACAGATACTTTGAAAAAATCGGATCTATCTAATGTTGCAGGAAACATAGCTGAAGTAGGGCTTGATAAAATTATCGAAGATGGATTATTTCAAGATATTCCTGTTGTTTCGAGCATAATAGGGTTGGTAAAAACTGGTGGAAATATTCAAAATTATTATTTTTCTAAGAAATTACTAAAATTTCTCGTGAGTATTTCCGAAATTACATTGGCTGAACGTCTATCAATGGTTGAGCGACTAGAGCAAGATGATGCCTATAGCCAAAATGTTGGTGAAAGCATAATTTTACTGCTTGATAGAATGGATGATATTTCAAAGCCAAAATTAGTTGCTAGAGCATTTAAAGCCTTTTCGACTGGAGCTATAGATAGTACGCAATTGCAAAGAATAAACTACGCTATAGACAAGCTTCTTATGGTAGACATTGAAAAGCTCGTTGAGTTTTCGAGAATTCATACATCTGATAGGTATGATTTAAGGAACGTCTGAATAAGTGATGCAAACCAGCACGGCCGATTCAATATGTTTGTGTTTTTCATCATAAGGAGCGTTTGCAGGCAGTATTCGGCTCAACATGGGCCGTTTTCTAGCTGTTTTGTGCG